>JABJQI010000033.1 GCA_018663485.1 Opitutia bacterium | reverse complement strand
TAAAATGACAATTAGCGAGTTGTTGTTGTGAGTAGTGGTGTGTGCGGATACATTCATAATTTTTTATTTTAATCAATTATATCAAGAGTGCGATGCAGAGGTATATTATAAATTCATTTTTACTGTTATAGCAGGATTAATTATTCCAGGAAAAGCCCAGCATCTGAACTCTGATTGGTGCAAAGACCTTCGCAGATGGTCGATGCACCCAGAGCTTAGGATTCGTCTTTACTGAGCAGAAAAGGGTGCAGTGCGGATAGCATACGCTCGGGGACAGAACCGACGATGTAAGTGCCGTCATCCCGTGCCTCTTCTTTACGCACGCCACCTTCGCGATGTAGCCGAGCGACCAAATCATAACGGTCATGCGGTATCAGTAATCGCAGCTGCGCAAAGTCGCTTTCGACAATGGCTTCGATCCGCTCCAGCAATTTAGGAATACCTTCGCCAGAATGTGCACTATCAAAGAGTGCTTCCGGATACCTGAAAGACAAGGTCAGGCGTATGTCCTCACTCCATAGGTCGTCGATTTTGTTAAAGACCGTAATGATTTTCTTTTCATCGGCGCCCAGTCCATTGAGTACCGAAAGTGTGGTTTCTGCATGGGATTCGATCTCTGGACTGTTAACATCGAGTACATGGATCAAAAAGTTCGAGACGACCGCCTCCTCTAGTGTCGCTTTAAACGCATTGACTAAGCGGTGTGGAAGATTACGCACAAAGCCGACCGTGTCAGTTATAATTAGAGGCTGTCCACTTGGTAATGGGCAACGACGCGAGGTGGGGTCGAGTGTGGCGAACAGTTTGTCTTCGACGAGAATGTCTGAGTTAGTTAGCTGGTTGAGCAACGAAGATTTGCCAGCATTCGTGTAACCAACGATTGCGCAGGTCGGCACTGGGACGGTCATGCGTTTTTTGCGCTGCACATGACGATGCTGTATTACGCTTTCGAGCTCGCGTTTCACGCGTGTGATTTGTGTGCGTACCATGCGTTGATCCAGCTCTTGCTGCGTTTCGCCGGCATCTCGTTGCGTTGAGCCACCACCACGTTGACGACTAAGGTGCGTCCATGCGCTCTTTAAACGTGGTAGATTGTATTCGAGACGCGCCAATTCGACTTGCAAGACAGCCTCTTTGGTTTGCGCGCGCTTGCCAAAAATATCGAGAATTACCTCTTGGCGATCAATGACCAAGATCTTATCATCCGCCGCTTGCTCCCAGTTTCGCTGCTGTGCGGGGGTGAGCTCATTATCAAACACGATGACGTCGCAATTATGCGTATTTGCTTGTTCGATCATCTCTTCGGCCTTGCCTGTACCAAGTAGGAATTTTGCCTGAGGTTTACGAATCGCAAGTTGTACTTCGTGCTGTATCCCGATGCCGAGAGTGGTGACGAGTTCACGAAGCTCATCGAGCAGGCTGCGTGTGGTGGCATTGTCCTCACTGGGAAGAGTGATGCCGATGAGCATGGCCCGTTCGACCATACGTGGTTTTTCTTTAACGTCGTGCACTAGATGTTGGTTTTAATTAGATGAATTTGATAACCTACTCCCTTTGTTTCTTAAAACAAACCTGAATTGTAAGCATTTTTTAAGTTCGCGCTAAAGCCTGTGAATGGTTCAAGTTTTCGAATGCTTAAAGCCTATGACCTGTTTGATTTTCCCGATTCTTTGCCATTTAACCGAGTCTTCTCAGTCGAGCTCGCTCCGTGGCAGTGGGTGTCGCTCATTGCTCTAGCCCTGGAATCGTTCCAGTTTGAATCGTTCCGAGGCGAGGTGCCTCCGGGGCTACATGTGAAAGGGCAGGTTTTTATTCATCCATCAGTGAAGTTGCCGCCATTTGGTTCTATCACTGGCCCTGCTTATATCGGCGAGGGCTGTGTATTGCGACCAGGCGTTTATATTCGTGGCTTCGTGATTGCGGGTGCGAATTGTGTTCTGGGTAACTCTTGTGAATTTAAAAACTGCCTCCTTCTAGACGGGGTCCAAGTGCCTCATTTTAGTTATGTTGGCGACAGTGTACTCGGTAATAAAGTACACTTGGCCGCTGGAGTCACGTGCTCGAACTTACGCTTAGATCAATCCGAGGTGCCCGTGCAGTTACCAGATGGTTCTCGCTGTGGTTCTGGACTGCGTAAACTGGGTGCACTCGTCGGTGATGGCGCGGAGGTCGGCTGCCATTCGGTGTTGAATCCTGGATCAATCCTTGGGCGACGCTCACTGGTAATGCCAACCATGGCGTTTCGCGGTTATTTAAAGGAGAATGCTATAGCCTCTATTAAAGAGAAAATCGAGACTGTTTCGCGTATCGATTGAGCTAACTCGACTTGCGCTACAAACCGAAGGCTGTTTTGAGTTCGACCAGACTGTTGAAGGATGCTTCAGCTCCAGCCGCTAGCATCTCGTCGGTGCTATGTGCGCCGGTGGCGATGCCGTAGCAGGGGAGCCCCGCATTGCGAGCGGTTTCGATATCAGTTGGTGAGTCGCCGATCATGCAAGCACCTACTGCGGAGGCGTTGATTTGATCCAATACATAGCGCGTCAGTTTTACCTGTGGCTTGTGCCAATCCGTGTCTGTGTTGCCGATGCAGATGGGTATGTATTTGGAGAAGCCAGCATATTCGCTGACTTTGCGAGCAGTGTCACCGTGTTTATTGGTGAAGATGACTTGTGCAATATGTGCTTTATTGGCGCTTTCGATCAGCTCCAGTCCGCCGGGTAAGACAATCAAACCATCGAACATGATCTCTGGGAAGCGTAGTCGAAAGCGCTTCGCAGCTTCGCCTAAGCCTGCATCATCAATAAACAACGCCATGGTCGATGCCATCGGCCCACCGAGGCTTCGACGTATCACATCGGGGTCGGGAATACCACCACCCATTGATTCGATGACGTCGCCGTAAGCACGAATAATTGCCGCTGTTTGGTCAACCAATGTGCCGTCCATATCCCAAAGGATTGTCTTCGGTCGAGAGAGTGTCGGAGTAAGTGGCATCTAGACTTGAGTGGTTTCGGGTGTGAGATCGAAAAGTGCGGCTCCAAGCTCGTATAGGTCGGCGTAGATGCCGGCTGCTTGTGTTGCCGTAGCCAATTCAGTTTTGGTATGACTGCCAGTCGCGACCAGGTAAGCTCTGAGCTGGCCTGCTTCTGCGGCGGCAAAGTCATAGGGTGAATCGCCGATGAGAATAGTATCTTCGGAGGACGCTGTTAAGCATTCGAGTGCATGGGCAGTGAACTCTGGATCGGGCTTGCGGTAAGGGGTGTCTCCAGTACCTATAATTGCATCTAGGTAATGGGCCTGTCCAAGGAAATCTAAAATTGTGCGCGATTGATTACCATCTTTATTGGTAAAAACAGCGAGCTGGTAACCGCGTTGTTTAAGTTCATGCAGTATCCAATTTGATCCCGGCAATGCAATCAGGTCTTCAAACATTATTTTTTCAAAGTGATTTTGGAATATCGGTAGTGCGGTCTTAACGTATGCTTCACCGAGCAATTTACTAAGAGTCACTGGCGCAGAGCCACCGACAGTTGCTCGGACGGTATCATAGTCTGACACAGGCAAGTCGAGCTGCTGTTGTGTATATACGACACAACGATAAATGGTGGTAAAATGGTCAATCAGTGTGCCGTCTAAGTCGAAGAGTACCGTTTTCATATAAAATATTTCTAATTCAGCTCCATTGTTTGAGGAACTTGAGATGTTTTGAGTATTTTTCGGAATACTGGCAAGTGCATGTAAGCGCTCAAAGGCATTTAATTATGGGTATTGTAAGAGTAAGTGCGGGACTAGCTCTGTATATGAGCTTAGGTTTTATGGTACGAACTTCGAGTGGCGCTTTTTAGTTGATATCACAAAGGCCTGATCTGGGCTGGGGGATTTACGATTGAGCTTGGAATCCTTTGTTAACTGGGACTCAGCTGGTAGTAATCGATGTGTTGTTAAGGTCCCTGTAGATCAAATTTTAAGTTGACTGAAAAAAAGATAAAAATCCTCATATGGGCTATTGACAAGTGAGCGATCAGCAAGAGCATATCGGCTCTTCTTTAGGGATGTGCGATTTGTATATTTCTCCAGATGGTGGCTATAGCTCAGTTGGTTAGAGCACCGGCTTGTGGTGCCGGGGGTCGCGGGTTCGAATCCCGTTAGCCACCCCATTTTATGCAGTAAAATGCATTCGACAGGATTTGAATCCACGAATCAGCGGTTTTGACGTAGAATTTTTAGGAACGAGCGTCCCGTCTTGAAAAGCATGAAGAAAGTACGGCAATCCTGTTAGCTAGATCATTTTATGTAGTGTTACACATGCGGTGGGTTTGTGTCTCCAACAGCGTGCGTTTAATGCCTTAGCGGACAAATGTTCCACAATGAAAATGCGTAGGAACCACGTAAATATTGTTCATTAGTTCATTTTTACTCAGCAAAAGACAGCTCACCGTTTATGGGTGTACGAGCAGGCGAGTTCCCAATTGGTTTATTTCGTGTGGATGCCTTTTTCCCGTCATTTGTTGATTTGAGGATAATTCCTTTCATCGTTAAGCGAGTGCCTGCTTCACACAGCTGTCCCTCAAATACTGCCAGTCAGGTCTGTGTTGTTTAACGGTAGCTACAAAAAAGTCCCCGCTCTTTCGAGTCGGGGACTTGTTAATAAGTGTGTTACTGAAGGCTTACTTGCGTTTAGCTTCTTCGCGCTCGAGCGCTTCCTTAATCACGACGTCAGCGACATTTTTCGGGCATGCTGCGTAGTGCGAGAACTCCATGGAGAACTGACCGCGACCAGATGTCATTGTGCGAAGAGCACCGATGTAACCGAACATCTCGCTCAAAGGAGCGTCTGCCTTAATGCGCACACCTGAGTTAGGTGCTGGCTCTTGTGTCTTGATCATTCCGCGACGGCGGTTCAAGTCACCAATGACGTCACCCATTTTGTCCTCTGTGCAGAACACGTCGAGTTTCATGATTGGCTCAAGGATCTGTGGACCAGCCTTTGGCAGGGATTGACGATACGCTGCCTTGGCAGCGGTTTCGAAGGCAACTGCCGAGGAGTCAACCGCGTGGAACGCGCCGTCTGTAAGTGTGACCTTGAAGTCCAAGCAAGGGTAGCCGGCGAGGACGCCTTTTTCCTTGGAGAACTTGAAGCCCTTTTCGACTGCCGGCCAGAATTCGCGAGGGACGTTACCGCCAACTACAGCGGATTCGAATTGGAAGCCTTCACCTGGCTCGAGTGGTTCGAGCTTGTAGAGGATTTTCGCGAACTGGCCAGAACCGCCGGACTGCTTCTTGTGCGTGTAGCTGTCTTCGATTGTTTGAGTGATGCTCTCGCGGTAAGCAACTTGTGGCTTACCAACAATTGCTTCAACGCCGTATGTGCGCTTCAAGATGTCGACCTTAATGTCGAGGTGAAGCTCACCCATGCCGCGAAGGATGGTTTCGCCGGAGTCTTCGTCAGTTTCGACGATGAAAGTAGGATCTTCTGCAACCATCTTACCGATCGCTGTGCCCAACTTCTCGGATTGGCCTTGGTCCTTTGGCTTAATCGCGATGGAGATGACGGGCTCAGGGAATACCATAGGCTCGAGTGTGGCAGGGAACTTTGGATCACAGAGAGTGTGACCTGTTTGCACGGACTTCATGCCGAGTAGGGCGACGATGTCACCCGCTTGAGCGGAATCGACTTCAGTGCGTTCGTCAGCGTGCATCTCAATGATACGGCCGATACGCTCTGTCTTACCTGTGAAGGTGTTGAGAACGCTTGTGCCCTTGCTGAGCTTGCCGGAATAAATACGTGTGAAAGTCAATGCGCCGTATTTGTCATCCATGATCTTGAATGCAAGCGCACGGAGAGGCTTTTCAGCATCAACGATAGCGAATTCACCAGTTTCTTCACCTTCAGCATTCACTTCAGGCTGTGCCGGCACTTCAGTTGGGCTTGGAAGATAGTCGATGACGCCGTTGAGGACGTTTTGCACACCCTTGTTCTTAAATGCAGAACCACAGAATGTTGGGAAGAAATCCAGAGCGATGGTGCCCTTGCGGATGCATGCCTTGATGACAGACATCTCAGGCTCGTTGCCTTCGAGGTAAGCTTCCATTGCGTCGTCGTCTTGCTCAACAGCAGTTTCGATGAGTGCCGCACGGTATTCTTCGACCTTGTCGACCATGTCCGCAGGCACGTCTTGAATCTCGTAATTCAATGGGTCACCGGAGTTGTCCCAGACCCATGCCTTACGTGTAAGGAGGTCCACGACACCAGAGAGATCGCTCTCTGTGCCGATTGGAAGCACCATGATGAGTGGCTTAGCGCCGAGGATGTTTTTGACTTGGTCAACAACCTTGTAGAAGTCAGCACCAACACGGTCGAGCTTGTTGACGTAAATCAAACGAGCGACCTTGGAATCATTGGCGTAGCGCCAGTTAGTCTCGGACTGAGGCTCAACACCACCAGAACCACAGAAGACACCGACGCCGCCGTCGAGCACCTTCAATGAACGGTAAACTTCAACTGTGAAGTCAACGTGACCTGGAGTATCGATGATGTTGAAGCGGTAACCATCCCAGAAACAAGTCGTCGCAGCGGACTGAATCGTGATACCACGCTCTTGCTCTTGTTCCATGAAGTCAGTGGTTGCAGCACCATCGTGCACTTCGCCCAACTTGTGGATTTTACCAGTGAGCTTCAAAATACGCTCGGTTGTCGTTGTTTTTCCGGCATCAACGTGTGCGAAGATACCAATGTTTCTATATTTTGATAGGTCGGTCATGATCTGATCTGATGTGTTTAGAGATTGTGTTTACTACTTAAAATTGAGGGTTGTGCATAGGAGAGTGTCGCCCACGAAATTCCAAAAAAGAGGCGGAGATTAGGGCTGATTTTAAATACTGCAAGGCAAGAAAACAGGCTATTTACTGGTTATATTATTATGCCGGTAAATTAATACGATGAGACTTTCTGGTTGAACTGAGTTGAATCTCAAAGGATGTTTTCAGCATGATCCATTACTCCAACTACATTAACGGTCAATTTGTCGAATCCCCGCACTCTAATACGATCACCGTGATCAACCCCGCCACAAGCGCGGCGATTTCGACGATTCCTAACAGTTCACCCGAGCAGGTCGAGGCCGCGATTGCTGCCGCAGAAGCCGCTCAACCAGCGTGGGCCGCTCTGCCAGCAGTTGCTCGGGGAAAGCATTTGCATGTGCTCGCGGATAAAATCCGTGAATACATAGAGCCTCTGGCCCGTGTCATTACTGAGGAGCAGGGCAAAATACTGGGGCTGGCTCGTGTGGAGGTGAACTTCACCGCCGATTATCTCGATTACATGGCCGAGTGGGGACGTCGTATCGAAGGTGAGATCATCGAGAGTGATCGGCCGAAGGAGAATATTTTCCTCTATCACAAGCCGATTGGCGTGGTGGCGGGCATCTTGCCGTGGAATTTCCCTTTTTTCCTGATCGCTCGCAAATTGGCCCCTGCATTAATTACTGGCAATGCGATCGTGCTCAAGCCGAGTGAGGAGACACCCAACAACGCCTTTGAATTTTGTAAAATCCTAGCGCAGACCGACATTCCAGCAGGCCTTGTCAATCTCATCTCAGGTTATGGGGCGACTGCGGGCCGCGTATTAACTGAGAGTCCGAAGGTCGGCATGATCAGCTTCACTGGTAGTGTGGACACCGGTTCGCGCATTATGGCGACTGCCGCGCAGAATATTACTCGCGTTAACTTGGAGCTTGGCGGCAAAGCACCCGCGATTGTCACTGCCAATGCGGACATCGACCTCGCGGCGACTGCGATTCAGGCCTCTCGTGTCATCAATAGTGGGCAGGTGTGTAATTGCGCCGAGCGCATCTACGTGCAGCGCAGTGTGGCTGATGCTTTTACTGCGAAGTTGGTCGAAAAGATGCAGGCCGCGCGCTTTGGCAACCCGTTGCAAGATGAAACAGTCGATTATGGACCAATGATCAATAAAGCTGGTTTCGATAAGATTGTTAGCTTGCTGGCTAGGGCAGTAGACGATGGTGCGCAAATTTTGTGCGGCGGTCAGCGCGGTGCGGATGAATCTGGATACTATTTTGAGCCGACGGTCGTTGGCGCGTGCACTCAGCAGATGGACATTGTGACTCAGGAAATCTTTGGTCCAGTTATACCAGTGGTTATTTTTGATGAAATCGAGGAAGCGATCGCCATGGCCAACGACACGGAATACGGACTTACATCCTCGGTGTTCTCAAATGATATCAATGAGGCGATGAATTTAGTCGAAGCACTTAAGTTCGGCGAAACGTATATTAACCGTGAGCACTTTGAGGCGATGCAGGGTTATCACGCGGGTTGGCGCAAGTCGGGTATCGGAGGTGCGGATGGTAAGCACGGACTGTATGAATTTATGCAGACTCAAGTGGTCTATCTCCAGCGCTCGTAGCCTCACGGCTTACCAGCTCGACGGCATGTATGGCTCACCAATATTGACGCTCGCAGTAAGGTCTCGCGCGACGTCTGACTGCTCTGCTGCGGTTTAAGTTTGCCCCAGGCCCCTTAAGTCATTGTTTTCGTCGGTTTTTCAAATCGTTCCCACTGATGACATCTGCACTCAAAATCTACGACACGACCTTACGTGATGGCACCCAAGGCGAAGGTGTCTCTTTTACCGTCGCGGCTAAAATTCGCGTCGCTGAGAAGCTGGACCAGTTTGGAATTGATTACATCGAAGGTGGATGGCCAGGTTCGAATCCACGCGATATGGCGTTTTTCGATGAAGCAAAAAAACTGAATTTGAAGCATGCCAAGATCGCTGCTTTTGGTTCTACTCGTCGCGCTAGTCTCAAGGCAGAGGAAGATCCGCAGCTGCAGCTCTTGCTCGATGCGGATACCCCAGTAGTCACCATTTTTGGTAAGACTTGGTTGCTGCATGTCACGGAGATCATCCGCACGACAGCCGAAGAGAATCTTAAGATGATCGAAGACTCAGTACGCTTCTTGACTGACAATGGTCGCGAAGTGATCTATGATGCGGAGCACTTTTTCGATGGCTATTGCGACAACCCAGATTACGCGATCCAGACACTTGAAGCCGCGCAACGGGGCGGTGCGATTAACTTGACACTTTGCGATACCAATGGCGGTCAGCTTGTCAGTCAGATGCAAGCAATTGTTAGTAAGGTTGTGGCACATTTTCCTAATACGCCTGTTGGCATGCATTGTCATAACGATTCAGGCCTCGGAGTCGCATTGTCGCTTGCAGGAATCGAATCAGGCGCAGCGCTGGTGCAGGGTACGATGAATGGTTTCGGTGAGCGTAACGGAAATGCCAACCTCAGTACTATTATTCCCAATTTGATCTTAAAGATGGATGCGGACCTGAACTGCGCACCTAATTTGAATAAACTGCGTGATCTTTCGTTGTTCGTTGATGAGATGGCCAATCGTGCATCGGATTCGACATTGCCATTTGTCGGTACGAGTTCCTTTGCGCACAAGGGTGGGGTGCATGCCGATGCTGCCGCCAAAGTAAAACACAGCTACGAACACATTGCGCCAGAACTGGTCGGCAATCGCACACGGGTACTAGTTTCCGATATGTCTGGCCGTAGCAGTGTGATGATGAAGGCCAAGGAAATTGGAGTCGATCTCGACCCGCGTTCGCCACAGTTGAAGGAATTCCTCGGTGAGTTGAAAGAGCTAGAATTTAAAGGCTATGAATACGAAGCCGCCGATGCATCTTTCAAATTACTGTTGAGTCGATTTCTGAAGGGCAAACAACCTGATTTTGAGCTTGTTGGCTATCGTGTGATGGTGAGCCACCAAGAGACTTCAGGTCGCGTCGTTTCTGAGGCAACTGTGCAGGTTCGAATCGGGGACGAAGTGCATCATACCGTAGCCGAGGCCAATGGCCCTGTCGGGGCGCTGGACCATGCCTTGCGTAAAGCGATCGCGCCCGTGTTCCCTGAGATCATGGCTGTTGAACTGATCGACTACAAAGTACGTATTCTCGAAACTGAGCAGGGGAGCGATGCGATCACTCGTGTGTTGATCGAGTCCACTGATGGCGAAGCGACTTGGGGTACTGTTGGCGCAAGTGACAACATCATCGATGCTACATGGCGCGCGTTGGTGGACTCTGTAGAATATAAGATTCTGCTTGATTCGGAAGTTTAGGTCTTAATCTGGTCATCATACTCTTTCGTCAGAGCAGCGAACTTTCTGTTGCAGGTGAATGGGGGTTATTTTTGATTCATCGTCGTTTAATGGGATAGTTTCGATTGAAACGACAGACCGTTTCATCTGAGAGGCAACCGGTCCCTGATCGAGGCTTGTTTGAGCCATTGCCGCGATAGGAGTGTGGGCGACTCGCCGACATTGATTCTGTGAGTTACTGCCAAGGTGGGTGAGTCGCTTTCTCTTTTTTCCCTTAATGCTAATCGACCATAAACCTTATTTTTAAGCGCCCACATATTCGAAGAGATGCAAACTGCATCGTCTCGATTGTCTCAAACACATAAATCGCTCTCACCCACTACCAACTCCGTGTCGGTGCTACGCGCAGCGTCTCGTAGCGACTGACATCGATTTCTTGCACAAAGCGGCTTGGGTTTAGGCGTATCACCGTATTGCCTTGTTGATTAAGCATCGGGTATGAAAGATAGAGTTCTTCCATCGCACGGGTGACGGCGACGTAGAATAGACGACGCTCTTCTTCCAGGTCGCCATCGTCGATAGTGCGCTTCAGTGGAAACAGTCCATCGGCGAGTCCGATGACAAATACGATCGGGAACTCCAGACCTTTAGCTTGGTGAATTGTGGTCAGGCGCAGGCAGTTTAAGGCTTCAGTTGAGTCGCGCTCGTTACTTTCAGAGGCGAGCAGCACGAGCTGCGAGAGCAGTTCTTCCATCGTATCGTAGCGACTGGCAAAACTTATCAAGCTCTGTAAGTCATCGGAGCGTTCGGTCCAGTTCGGATAGATCTCACGGATGAAGGAGCTGTACCAACCATCAAGACCGATTTGTACGATTGTTTCCGGTGTTTCGCAAGTCAATGCGATGGACAGTTCGCGAATCGTTTCCGCCAGTGATGGCCATTCCTCTTTGGCGTCGTTTGGTACCTTTTTAAGTACCGCTGCAGATGTTAGCACATCACAGAAATTTTTCTCTTCCTTCTGTGCCAGTTTCTTGGTGAATGCATGGATGCGCTCTGCGGTCTTGGGGCCGACTTTGGGCAGTAGGCATGTGAAGCGTGCAAACGCAGAGACGTCGGCAGGGTTTGAGGCGAAGCGGAGCTGCGCGGAGAAGTCGCGGATGTGGGATTGCTCAAAAAAGCGCACGCCACTGGTGATTTGATAATCGATGCCACGGCGCGTGAGCTCCATCTGCAGATCCATCGCTTGGTAATGCGCACGGTAAAGTACCGCGAGCTCGGATAGATCACGACCTTCGTCGATCAGGCCTTCGATGCGCTGGATGATGGAATTGGCTTGGCCACGTGCATCCATGACTGGCGTAAAATAGGGCTTCTCACCATCGGGGCGCACGGGGCGCAGCTCTTTGGAGTAGCCCATGCCTGCTGGTTGAGCGGAAAGCACGGCGTTGGCAAATTCGAGAATTTGCGGAGAGCTGCGGTAGTTCGTCTCGATCTTATGAATCGTTGCGCCGGGATGGCGCTCGGTGAACCGCATGATGTTGTCAAAATCCGCACCGCGCCAGGTGTAGATACATTGCGCATCGTCACCCACGGCCATGATCTGATGGTGCGCGCCGAGGATGTCGACGATCTCCGATTGCAGGCGGTTGGTATCTTGAAATTCGTCGACCAAAATGTGCTTGAAGCGTTGCTGATATTGCGCCGCTACCTCGGGGTGCTCGCGCAGGAGCTTAAGCAAGTATTCGAGCAGATCATCGTAGTCGACAACCTGATGCTCTAGCTTGGTTTTGCTGTAGACCTTGTAGATGTCGGCGATCTTTTGCGCCATACCCTCGAGGAAAGGATAGTGGTCGTCAGCTTCTTCGAAAACGGTGCGGCAGGTATTGCGTGCATAGCTGATCATGTTGTGCACGACCTTCGGCTTGGGGTTGTTCTTACCTTTGATGAATGAAGGGTCGACCGAGTTGATCGCATTTTTCAGCAGGCTCTCTGACTCGCTCTGGTCGAGGATGGTGTAGTTGCGATGGAGGCCGACCGCCTCGCCATGCACGCGCAGAATGCGCTGCGCGATGCTGTGGAAGGTGCCGCCCCAGAGCTGGTGTTTTTTGACGCCGGTCAGGTCTTCCACACGTTCCAACATTTCCTTGGCGGATTTATTGGTAAAGGTCAGCAGCAGGATTTCGTAAGGTTTGATGCCTTGGTGTATCAGGTAGGCGACACGATAGGTTAAAGTGCGTGTCTTGCCCGAGCCCGCACCAGCAAGTACGAGCGCGGGGCCAGGTTCGGCGGTGACTGCGGCGTATTGCTCATCGTTGAGTTCAGCGCGAAAGTCGATTGGCACTAAGGCGCTGGATTCGGTGTCGTAAAAATCGGTCATTGAAAATAGAGTTAGCAGCTAATCGGAGGTCTGCCGTGAACTGTAAAGCAAGAGGGTAGTGAGTTGCAGACTCAGCACTTATACCTATTAAATCTAGAATAATATGGCGCAGGGCAAAGTGAAAATGAGCAATCATCGTCATCCTTTCTGAATTAGTGAATTTAACCGTAGGCCAATTCATTCAGTTGTTAAACAACTCAGACCCGTTTTCGATTGCGCTATAGCAGGATATTTTCCAATGCGAATGATCTGTCAGTCCATAGCTCTATGTTCTCTATAGTTAAAGATGTGTTCGTGAATCAAACTTGTTCCATCTTTTGTTTAATTAGACCATGCAATTCGGTCCATTTTGTTTGCAGCCTGAACGTTCGTTTCTCTACTACTTAGCAACTATGCAAATCATTCCTTCCAGTATGCTTCCAGAGCGCGACCAAGATGCACTACGCGTTTTCTTAGAGGGTTGTCGGGAAACGGCTCGTACCAAGCAGCATTTTCAAATTGCGAGTATTTCGTTGACGGTTAAGCATATTGCACCGCTGGCTGTGTTGCAATCGATCTACGAACCGAGTGAGTTGCACTTTTATATTGAGCGTGCGGCAGATGAGGAGGCGCTGGCTGGCGCGGAGGCAGTCGCCGAGGCGACTTTTTCTGGAGTGGATCGGTTCGCGCAGGCGCAGGCTTTTGCGGATGAGATAATGGATAACACGATCGTGGTTGGGGATCTAAATGAAGCGTTTACGGGGCCGCATTTTTTCACTGCTTTTACTTTTAATGACACGGTACCTGAGGGCAGTGCCTTTGCTCCTGCGACAATTTTTCTACCACGCTGGCAGGTTTCGCGTGCCAAGGGGAAATATGGCGCAGTGGCGAATATTCGTATCGATCCGGACGCAGACCTGGATCAGTTAGTGTCTCGGGTGTGGGGTGCGTATCAAAAGTTTTCAATTTTTGATTATTCCACGACTCTCGTCGAAACTCCGCCCGCGGTAAAGCCGACTGCGGTGAAACGTTCCGAGTTGGCAGCGGATATATATCCGCGAGCAGTGACTAAAGCGCTGGAAGATATTACTGCAGGGGCTTATGAAAAAATTGTGCTGGCGCGTGGGATTAAGTTGCAGGCCAATGAGCCTTGGCAGCCGCTTCATGCCCTAAACTGCTTGCGTGAAAGGTTTGCTGGATGTTTTACTTTTTCGTTTGGCGGCGGAGACGGGCGTAGCTTTATCGGCGCCACACCGGAGCGTTTATTGCGGATTCGTGAAGGCCAGCTTTTAACTGAGGCGATTGCTGGTTCGGCGCCACGCGGTGAGACTGCCGGTGAAGACGCCAAGTTTGCCCGAGACTTATTGGACAGTGCCAAGGATTTACATGAGCACGCTTGTGTGCGCGATTCGATCTTGCGACGCTTAAAGGCTGTCGGGGTCAATGGGCATGCGGATTCTGCGCCGCGCTTATTACCCTTGGCTAATGTGCAGCACCTGCAAACTGCGATCGAAGCCGAAGTGGGCGACGATGTGCACTTGCTTAATATTTTGCAAGAGATGCACCCGACGCCAGCCGTCGGAGGGACGCCTCGTGAACATGCAATGGCGCGGATACATGACTTGGAGCAATTGGATCGCGGCCTTTATTCTGGAGTGATCGGCTGGTTCAATCACCTTAATGAGGGCGAGATGATTGTTGGCATTCGTTCGGCTCTGATTGAAGGCACTTCGGCCAACCTGTATGCAGGTGCGGGAATTGTAGAAGGTTCGGATCCAGAGAAAGAAACTCGCGAGACTGAATTGAAGCTCCGCGCCTTACTGGATGCGTTGATTGCATAGTTTAGAACTGCGCACTTTAGATTTCCCGCGCCCTTGCCTTAAGTGGAGATGCTGTACTGTTGTTACGTGTCGTAAGCAATGTAATGACAAGACCGATACGCAGTAATCGGGCTACCCGCGAAGCATGAATTGTGGGTAATCTTAGAGCCTAAAAAAAGCCCTAGGGACTAGTTGACTGTGGGGCATTAAATGGCATCCCGTAGGGGATTCGAACCCCTGTTGCCTGGATGAAAACCAGGTGTCCTAGACCGGGCTAGACGAACGGGACGTGATGCGAAGTCACGGAAGCTATGTTTCAGCTCATCCCCCGCAAGTCTATTTTGCTATTATCTGTGGAATTGTGGCTTTATGCATTAGACACTAATTATTTAACAGCTTTAATTGTCTACGGTGCGATTGCGAATCAACTTTTCAATTAGGTCACCGTCTTTGTGCTACTCTGCCATGACTTAGGGAATTAGATTAGTTGGAGCAGCTTGCGCTAATCGGCACTTTGAGATTTTTTGGGGGCTACACATTTTGTATCTAATTGAGTGAAAATTTAACCACGCTTGGATCGAATGATGTGTCGCCAGTGAAGACGTCGTGAATCGCTTTAGAGTGCTTGATTCATGTCGGCGATTAAAAACTAGTGTACAATTATGATCACCTTGGCAGTCGGCATGTCCTCGAGTTAACATTTTCCTTCTGTATGAGGCCCAGAACCACGAGCAACCCCTAGGGTGATGTTGAGCAAGCCCATAATCTGACGGACTTAGGCGAAGGCACTAGCCATTGCTGTATCAATTTAATCAACAAATATAACCTTCTCAGAAGCCTCCTAGTAGTAATGAGTATGCGTACCAAGGCAAAGGTGTAATCCATATTTCAGAATAGCCATGTCAGTTGAATTACCAGAGCCAAGCACCTTAGTGTACCCTGTTAAATTACGTCGGTTTAATCTAGTAATAGCACTCTGTGGTAGCCGCCTAGTATGATCGAGGCCTGCTCTGAACTAAATGACACGAACTAAAGCGCGAAAAATCGCTCGACCCAGCGTGTTTTTGCTTACGCTATACTGGCAAAGCGGTGGCGTGCTCAGCTTTTAGCGTTTGAACCACGATTCTTAGTTGCGCGAATCGATCGAGACTGTTTTGTCTTTGAGGTTCTTTTTTGTCGTGATTTAATGTGCGGTGCCTGCGTGCATACTTTCAATTGAATCACGCTTATCCACTCTCAGCGTAAACTCCACCCTCAGTCTCTAATGAGCGAAACACCACACATTGATATCGACTACGTCGCCAACCTAGCGCGACTCGACCTTTCCGACGACGAAAAATCCAAGCTCGGCACCCAACTCGACGACATTCTCGGCTACTTTGACAAGCTCAACACAGTCGATGTTACAGGCGTCGAACCAATGGCACACGCACATCGCATCTTTAATGCATGGCGCGAAGGCGATGAGCCCGGCCCAACATACGCACCTGAGGTGTTGCTCAATATGGCTCCCGAGCAACGCGATAATCAAGTCGTCGTGCCGAAAGTCGTCGAGTAATCCTTTAATCCGCACTGATGACGCAGATTTGGCTACGTTACACTCGATCCGTATTCATTGGTTTTCCTTGCTGGTATTAATTAATAATAGCTCACACATCCGCCATTAAGATTTTTTCAATGTCAGACCTTTACTTTAAAACCATTTCTGAACTCGCCGCGATGCTCGCCGCTGGTCAAACCACCTCTGTTGCCATCACACAAGCAGTGATCGACCGGACCGCAGCAGTCGACGTTCAAGTGCAAGCCTTTCTCTCGACCGACCCTGACGATGCACTTGCGCAAGCACAGGCCTCTGACCAGCGCCGTGCGGCTGGCAACGTCCTCGGGCCGCTTGATGGTATTCCTATCGGTATCAAGGACACACTCGCCGTTAAGGATCAGCCACTGCGCTGCGCTTCCAAGATGCTGGAGAACTATGTCTCTCCCTTTGATGCCACTTGTATCGTCAAATTGCGCGAAGCGGGTGCCGTTATTTGGGGGCGCCTCAATATGGACGAATTTGCCATGGGCTCATCGACTGAGAATTCAGCTTTTTATACTACTTGTAACCCATGGGACCTTGATACCATTCCCGGTGGATCCTCTGGCGGTAGTGCCGCTGCGATGGCAGCAGGAGAGGCGATTGCTACCTTGGGTACCGATACCGGTGGCTCGATTCGTCAACCAGCCGCACTGTGTGGCGTGGTAGGTATGAAGCCCACGTACGGTCTCATTTCGCGCTACGGCCTAGTTGCCTTTGCATCGTCTCTTGATCAAGTCGGTCCATTTGCGCGCACTGTCGAGGATGCTGCTTTACTTTTGCAAGCGATGCTCGGCAAAGATCCACTGGATTCAACTTCGATCGCGCCGCTAGGCGACACCAATTACGCGGTAGCCCTCAATGAAAAGAAGGGCCCTTGGAAACTTGGCGTGCCACGTGAGTTCTTTGCTGAAGGAATCGACCCAGAGGTCAAAGCTAACATCGAGCAAGCCATCGCTTGGTATCAGAGCCAAGGGTGCGAGATCGTTGATATTTCGCTACCGCACTCCGAATTGGCCGTGCCAGTTTATTACATTGTTGCAACTGCAGAGGCCTCTTCCAACTTGGCGCGCTTTGACGGTGTGCGCTACTCGCACCGCAGCGAAGCCGCTAAGGATGCACTTACACTCTTTACTAAGAGCCGCGGTGAAGGCTTCGGCGATGAAGTGAAGCGCCGTATTATTCTCGGCACCTACGTACTCAGTTCCGGTTACTACGACGCTTATTATTTGCGTGCTCAAAAAGTTCGTCGCTTGATCCTTGGCGACTTCGAGTCAGCCTTTGAGCAAGTCGATGCGATTCTTACACCGACCTCGCCCACAACTGCTTTCAAGCGCGGCGAGCGCTCTGATGACCCACTCGCAATGTATCTGAGCGACATCTATACCATTTCGGTCAATCTCGCTGGCCTACCTGCGATTTCTGTGCCTAGCGGGTTCACCGCCAGCGGTCTGCCGATTGGCTTGCAAGTCATCGGAAAAGCTTTTGGCGAAGCCGAAATGTTCGCCATAGCGAATGCCTTTGAGAAAGCCCACAACTACGCACAGCAAACTCCTGCTCTTTAACGACTGAGAGCAGACACAAATGAACACGCATACACACGAATATTATCCGACGCTGGGTGACTATCTAGTAATGAGTGACATTCACGATTTTTTAATCAGAGTCATTCCCCGGTCTTAGTATCAAAAAAAAATCGTGTTTATTCGTATCCATTCGTGGGTCCCAAAAACGCATCAACAGCTTATTTATTATGTCCTCATACGAAGCAGTCATCGGACTCGAAATTCACGTACAGGTTAAAACCCGCACCAAGATGTTTACCGCCGCACCTTACCATTATGGCGCTGCGCCCAACACGCTAACCGACGCTGTGGTGCTCGGTTTGCCGGGTACCCTGCCAGTGCTCAACCACGTCGCCATCGAGCAGTGCGCGAAGCTTGGTCTCATGCTCGGCTGCGAAATCGCGGCTGTCTGCAAGTGGGACCGTAAAAACTATTTCTATCCGGATTCACCGAAGAACTACCAGCTGACACAAAACGAAGAGCCGCTTTGCATCGGTGGTAAGGTCGAGATCGAGCTACCAGGACCATCGCGCAATGTCGAGGGTGTGCACCGCTGGGTGGAACTTAATCGTATTCACCTTGAAGAAGATCCTGGTAAGCTCACACACGAGGCCTTTGAAACTGTGATCGATTTCAACCGTGCTGGCGTGCCTCTCGCTGAGATCGTAACCGAGCCAGATATGAGCTCGTCCACCGAGGCCGTCGCTTTTCTGAACTGTCTGCGCAATATGATCATCTATGCAGGTATCTCTGATTGTGATATGGAGAAAGGCCAAATGCGCTGCGACGCTAATGTCTCGATCCGCCCAGTCGGTTCCGATAAGCTCGGCACCCGCACTGAGATGAAGAACCTCAACTCCATATCCAATGTTAAGGCCTCGATCGAATATGAGATCAAACGTCAGACTGAGATCCTAGAAGAGGGCGGCACGATCACGCAAGAGACCCGCCGCTGGGATGTCGACAAAGCTATTAGCTTCTCGCTCCGCAGTAAGGAAGAGGCGCACGACTATCGTTATTTTCCCGACCCTGACTTGATGCCTGTGCAGATGGATCGTGCCCGCTTGGCCGAGCTCGAAGCCGAACTGCCCGAGCGTCCATTGGACAAACAACGCCGCTATCATAAAGACTTCAGCCTGCCTTTTACGATTACGTCCGTGCTCTGCCAAAACTTCGGGCTTAGTGAGTTCTTCGAGGCTGCACTAGAGATCTACAATGCACCGAAGGCAATCGCGAACTATATCACCAACGATTTATTGCGCGAACTCTCAGCTGCCTCTGGGCACGGCGACAGCGCATTGAGCGTCGGCCAGTGCCTGCTTACTCCTGCCCACATCGCGACTCTAGTGAATATCATTGATGAAGGCGTTATCTCCAAGCATATCGGTAAGGAAGTCTTTATTGAGATGTTTGCCAGCGGCGACATGCCCGAGGCCATCGTTGAAAAGAATGACTTGAAGGACAGTAACGACGCTGGTGAGGTCGAAGCCCTTTGCCGCGAGGCTATTGCGGGCAATGCCAAAGCAGTCGGCCAATATAAAGATGGCAACGAAAAGGCCCTGAACGCCTTAAAGGGCCCGGTAATGAAAGCCACTAAAGGTAAGGCAAATCCTGCGATGCTGGATCAGCTATTAAAGAAGCTGATTGATGCAGGCTAGAGTGCTTTAAGGTATGTATGACTCGCGGCCCGAGGGTTTGATTAGAATGTCTTTAATTGCTAACAGTTGCGATGCCTAATTACTGATGGGAACCGGATTATCGGTGACGTAAGTTGTTAACTGATTGATGAGTTGGGTATATTCATCTGGTGCTGTATTTGCTGCGATCAATAACGTAATCTCGTCGAGTGTTTTCATTACATTTGGATTTTTTTGCAGACAGGCAAGTCCTCGTAGCTTATGCACGCAACTACGTATTGCACTTTGATCTCTTCGCTTAGTGACCTGAACTAGTTCTGTCAGTCCTTGTGTATATGATCGTCGATAGCGCAGTTCTAGCTGTGCGACCTTATCGGCATTTTCGCCTCCTAAATAATCCAGCAAACTGCCCTGAGGTGGACACGATTTATCTTTTTTCGAGTTAAACAGAGAGCTAAGTTTATCAGCAGTAAGAGGTTTTTCGATAAAATGGCTAAATCCTGCACTTAGACAATTTTTTACAGTTTCTGTGTCGGTTAAAGCACTATACGCTATAAATAACGGATGGTTGTCTGTCGAAATCAAAAAATACTCTTGAGCAACTTCAATACCGCTCTTAACGGGCATGTTAATATCTAATATAACCACGTCGAATTTTTCAGATTGTAGTTTCTCCAGTGCCTGCTCGCCATTACTCACCTCTACGACTGTCGCCCCCATTCTCTCGAGCAAAATACGATAAGCGTAGCGGTTGAAATCCATATCATCGGCTAGCAGTACACATTTTTGGTTAAGAACTGCTTGGGTTTTATTGCGTCGGGTGTTCACGTTTATTGCGGTACCTAATTTGAATGGAAGTGTCAGTTCAAATACGGAGCCGCTGACTGCTCCGGGATTTTTGAGCCTAAGCGTGCCATGCAGAGTTTGCGCAATCCTTCGAGAGATCGAAAGTCCCACTCCAGAACCAGGTTGATTTTTCTTGTTCAATGAACCGCTACTTAATGGGCGGAAAATTGCATCCTGTTGGTTTAATGCAATACCTGATCCGCTATCTTTGACACTGAACGTTGCATTAATATTGTCTTCATGTTGCTTGTAGCTCAACTGTAATTTTACAGACCCACTGCCGGTGAACTTAATCGCATTTGATATTAAGTTAATCAGTATCTGTCTGAGTGGCGTAACTGGTCCAAACCAGGTATGCGTTACTTCTGTTAGATCGCAATTTAACTGCAAGCCCTTCCGGGCCGCTTGCTTAGAATGCATGGCGATTAAACCCTTGATGATGACGTTCACGTCAAACGATTCCTCCGTGCAATTATAAATTCCAGCTTCGAGGCTGCTATAATCTAAAGTAGGTATAATTAATTGCTCTAGGTGCTGTTTGCAGGATATGAGATAGTTGATCAATTCGGATTGAGTATTCGTTAAGCCTTTTTCTTCTGCTAGCAGTTGTGATATGTTAATTATACCATTCAGAGGATTTCGAATCTCGTGACTGAAGCTAGTTAATAAATTACGCTTTTCTATGTGAGCCTTTTCTAATTGCTGATTGCGCTGTTTCAATTCGGCGCAGCGAAGCTCGACGAGTGCTTCCAATTCCAAGGTTCGAAAATGGTTTCCTATTTGAGCACCCAGATTAAATAAAACCGCAGTTGTTTGATAATCCCAACCTTGTGTTTTACAAGGAGGGCCTAGCAAGATAAGGCCATATATTTGTTGGTTTGAAAAAATCGGGATGAGCAACGATAGATTCAATTCATCGCGTAGGTGAATTAAGCTTTGATAGGCAGACGAATGGATGCCCTTGGAGACTTTGTTTATGACTATGGGTCTTGGGTTGTTCGCGAGCGATTCTATCAACGGATCATTACTAGTTAAAACGTGATGCAACTGTGAGTCAGCAGACTTGCTGTGCTTAGCGACTACGCAATAGTTGCTTCCTTTTATTTCTTTTTTGAGTATTGTTAAATCATGAGTCGGAACAATTTGATTCAGTACGTTTAAAACTAAGTTAAGTAGCGATTGGTTGTCATCACATTCACTAAATGTAGCTGGCAGTTCTTTTAATTCAGTTAATTCAGTCGTTGGTTCACTTGGAAACATCACATCTAAAATCCGTTCTACCTGACATTTCAGGGCGGATACACTCCAGTAAATTGAAACAATCACTAGGAAAGCACTGATGCCATGCATCAAAGTGTAATTGGTCGAGAGAGGGGTTTTTAAGGTGTTGAAATAATGGCTTACACCTATCAGGTAGACTGAAGCTACACAAGCACACAGGATAAGATGAATCAGCATTTTGTAGAATTGGACGCGCACGGTATGAAATTATGTATTATTTTTATAGGATTGGATGCCTTGGTGAAAATCACATAAGGTTCTTTCGGGGATTTATTAGTTTATTCGTATTGGTAGGAATTGTATGAATCAACTCACATTAAAAGGTTAATAGCGATAGTTAGATGAGATTTTTATTTTTCAATATTAGGTAATAATTACTTACTTTAAAGTGTTATTAAAGTAATAACAATAAATCAGTATTATATTACTAATATCAAAAAAATACTTTCGGTATCTAGTTATCTGATGAACCGATCTAATCGCCGCACTTAAATTTACATTAAGTGAGATACGCTAGCCACTTGGATGAAGTTATGCGGATAAAGTATTCAAATGGAATCATTTAATAAATAGCTTTAGGCCGTTTAATTACCTCCCTTTATTAAAGTAATTTCTTTTTAGGAATAGGTGCAAAATCCCTCGTTGAGGCATGTTCGATTCTTTATCATTTCAATTTTATTGGCAAATGATAGATCAAGCTGTAATTTGCTCTGCTCACGGAGAAATGTGGTGCTTCAGTTGTAGTCGAATTCTGACATGTATCTGCGGGTTCAATGTCTTGTTGTTGCAAAAGTGCCTCCTTATCGTTCGTAGCAGGTAAGCTCTTGGAAGTGATGCTCACTACATCGGTATCTATGTGGGGTATGTCATCGGCTAAAGCTTATTGTAAGTATGCTGCCAGTTTACGACCTGTAGTACAAAATTGCTCACATGTTATATTGCCAGCTTTGCTGCTGGGTGATGTTTTCCCAAGAAAGCTCCTTCGATTTTATTTTAGGAAAATAGTAAGTCTGAGTAGTGCGATTCGATTGCTAATTGTGAATGTTTTAGACTTAACTAAACTCGATGGTCAATTAGTTGATCGTATTATTGGAATGGCATGGGCCGATCGTGTGTCCTTTGAAGAAATTGAGACAAAAACGGGTTTGAGTGAATCGGATGTCATCGTCACGATGCGACGTCATTTAAAGCCGAAGAGTTTTCGTATTTGGCGTGCCCGTGTTAATGGTCGAGGTACAAAGCATCAGAAACGCTTCCGAAAAGACCAAAAAATGGTTCATTTACATACACATGAAGCGCTACACCAATCAACTTGAGTCTGATTTACCGCTTTTAGCGGTTGATCTGGGTTATAGTGCACGCACAAGGTCCTGCGGTGTGGCGTGGTCTAGTGGTGCAGACGTTCAATCATTTGAGTTTGGCGAATGCATTGATGCAGTTGCTCAGCAGCTTTCTAGTATAGGGCGACACACACTCATTCTTGAGGCGGTACTATCCACTTATCATACGCCCCAAGGAAATCCGACGATTCGTGGCGATTTTGAGAAAGGGCGTGGGTGGTATCATGGCCCTGGTGTCACCACATTTGCGGCCGCGCTACGATTTTTATCTGAGTTGGATCGAATTTTACCGAATAACTTGCGGGCAATTCCCTTGCTCGAGGGATTCTTAAGTTATAAACCAGTACGCACTGCGCATTCCGAGGATGCGCTGCGCTTGCTCGTTGAATTTGATCACGCAGAATGCTTCGAAGCCCTTTTTGGTAGTGAGCCGATTTGCGATTTGCTCGATGGAGTGCCACAGATACGCCGATACAATAAACCTGCCTGACTTCTGCTCAGAGGTTCTAAATTTTCTTAGCTGGCAGCGTGTGACTTCACCATTGACGTTAGTACACGCAGCAGGACGTTTTCGATTCAGAGCGGAAAAACATTTCGACATCGCTCGTTCTTTTGGATCGTCTATTGGTTTTGAAGTCCACTTTAGGGTCTACTTCGTGCGGTTTCATATTTATTATTTTGCCTATTCAGTTTACTCATATCGGACTTGCTCCATTCTTCTCTAAGTCGCTCGTGCATTTTGACTTTGTCGAGCCGACGCCAATTCAGTCTGCGGTGATCCCAGCTATCCTTAAAGTAAAAGATGTTTTAGGCATTGCGAAGACCGGATCGGGTAAAACGGCGGCCTTTGTCTTGCCTATCCTACAGCAACTGGAATTGGCACAAATTTCACAGCATCGAGACCCTTCTGTGTTGGTACTGGTGCCCACACGTGAGCTTGCGGATCAAGTGACACAAGTTTTTCGTAAGTTCTTGCCAAGTCTGTCTTCTGGAGTTAGCTGTCTCGCCGTATATGGCGGTGTTTCAATCAACACACAGATGCAGGCCTTGCGGCGTGTCGATGTCTTGGTGGCGACGCCCGGTCGCCTGCTCGATTTAGTCGAGAAGAATGCCGTGCGGCTTTCTAGAATTCAGACGCTGGTGCTGGATGAAGCGGATAAAATTCTAAGCCTTGGTTTTAAGGAGGAGGTGGATCAGCTGTTGCGCTTGTTGCCGGTTAAGCGTCAGAATTTGTTGTTCTCGGCCACGCTCAGTGACGATGTATCTGTAATGCAACGAGTGATCTTACAGGATCCGCAAGTGTTGCAAGTTGATGCAGTGGGAGAGTCGCTCCAGCAGATACACCAGCAAGGCTATTTTGTATCTGTAGAACGAAAGGGTGTATTGCTGCGCTATCTGATCAAGAATGAACAGTTACAGCAAGTACTGGTATTTGTGTCGTCACATAAGAAGGCGGATAATGTTGCCGCGAAGTTGGTTAAAAATAAAATCAATGCCTGTGCCATTCATTCTAAGATGGGGCAGAATGTACGGCGTGACGTGTTGAAGAAATTCAAGGACGGACATTTGGCCGTGCTGGTATCGACCGACATATTGGCTCGTGGGATTGATATCGATAGCCTGTCGTGCGTGATCAACTACGAACTTCCGCGCTCGCCGAAGGACTTTATTCACCGCATCGGTCGTACGGGCCGTGCTGGCTCTTCAGGTGAGGCCATTTCGCTGATTACTCCAAATGAGGAGCATCACTTTAATGTCATTCAAAAGAAGATGGGGCAGCGTGTATCAATGGTTCAGAGCGAAGGCCTCGATTTACGTGGCTATTGAGGCGTTCGCTTAATAGATAGTTTATTGTACTAAGTAATCTGTGCGCAGTGCGATTATGAGTGATAGTCAACGATTAAGCTGCCAACGAAAGGCCTCGATTGATGGCGATTTAGGTGACTCTAGCGATACAACCAATCATGAATCAATGCGTATGAGATCGATTTTTGATTTGGCAGCATCTGCGGCTTAGCTCGAATTTGATCACGGGTGAACCAGGCGGCAGCCTCGAGTTCGTTAGCATCCAGATGTAGGTCTGTGCTGGTGGCTTTAGCGTTGAAACCGAGCATTAGCGAATTAGGAAAGAGCCAAGCTTGAGAAGAATGATAGCGAATATCTTCGACTTGAATACCAGCTTCTTCGTTTACCTCGCGAGCTACGGCTGCTTCCGTGGTCTCACCTGGTTCGACGAAGCCAGCTAAGGTCGAATACATCGTTTCGGGCCAATGCGCCTGCCGGCCAAGTAGGCATCGATCCTCATATTCAATTAATACGATGACGGCAGGATCCATGCTGGGAAAGTATCGCTGCGCGCAGTCCGTTGAGGTGCAGACGCGCATGTGCCCCGCACTATATATTTTTGTAGTGCTAGCGCAGCTGCCACAGAAGCGATTCCGACTATGCCAGTAACTGCTAAAGCAGGCTAATGAGAGCAGCTCGTGATATTCAGGCTCCAGCATCGGCGCAGATACGGCGTAAGCTTGAAAGGTCGCCTGTTGTGCGTTGCAGAGTTGTTCTGCGGCTTCGCTAGTTTGAATCGACAGGCTGAAATATGCGATGCCATCGACTTGCCCTAAAAAGACCAAGCTCTCTGGAGTGGCGGCCACTTGCGTATAAGATAGGAAACAAGCGCGTTCGGGGGCATGATTGTGACAAAGTACCGATGATTGATAAACGGCGATCAGTCGTGTGTTGGCAGCGTGGAGCTGCGCTTGGATCCACACCTTGTCCTCGCGGACGTGAGACACACGGTCAATAAAGTAAGGGGATAGAGAAATGGTCTGCATGAATTATTAACGAGAAAGGGGATTCGCAGTAATTGCAATGCCAAGGCTCGTAAACCGTTAGATCAAATCTTCTACCCTTCATTATCGTTCGGGGGAATTTGATAAGCTGCTAACGGTAATTTTTTTGATTTGTAAATACCTGCTTAGATTTTTTTGAGACAATGAATATATATGATGTGCTTCGCTTGAGTGTGTAACCGAGCCACATGCCGTATTTTTCTGATGTTGTTTTTTTACTTAAGAGCGTACATTTATAAATTATAGATTTGCAGGCCGTGTGCCCAAGTCACCGTTTGAATGTCGACATGACATAGCTATTGTTTTAATAATCATCTAAATATCGTTTGATTAAATCCTCCTGTGAGTTTTATTTATCGAAGCTCTTCGCTTGGGATTTAATATCGTTTATTAATAATACTATGGATCTAGATACCCTTACGTCGTTTTTTAAGTGGTGCACTATTCTGAATAGCAGCTTGCTACTTCTCTGGTTTGCGTTGGTGGTATTTACCCCCGATTGAGCTGGCCCTGGACCTTGGACAGGTCGCGGCGATTGTTTAGATGTAGTCTGGGAGAGTTCCTGATGGAAGTCCAAACTGTGGAGATGAGTGGATTGTTGTGGTGGGTGAGGACTGGTTCCGGAGCGAAGCGACGCACGCAGTGAATGAAGTCTATCATGCGGCTTCTTTCATTGCTAAGCCCTCACGATATTTCCGCTCGGGACTCATCCCCAAGGTTTGATGCTTGCGAGCATTGTATTTACGGAAGAACGCGCTCAAGCCTTGGTAGAGTTCGCTCATCGTTTCATAGGCGCGGATGAAGATGTCGTCATACTTTACTGTGCGCCAAAGTCGCTCGATCATGACGTTGTCCAGTGCGCGACCTTTGCCATCCATACTGATGCGTATATCATGGCTCTTCAAAACCCCAGTAAAGGCGTCGCTGGTATATTGGCAGCCTTGATCGGTGTTGAAGATTTCGGGCAAGCCTTCGGCCTCTAGCGCGTCCTCCAAGCATTCGATGCAAAACGCGGTATCCAAGCTGTTACTGAGTTTCCAACTGATCACATACCTACTCGACCAATCAATGACAGCTGTTAGGTAAACATGACCATCTCCCAGCGGAATGTAGGTGATATCCGTGCTCCATACATGGTTGCTGCGCTCGATCTCAAGCCCTCGAAGAAGATAGGGATATTTTTTGTGTCCTTTACTCGGAGTGCTCAAACGCGGCTTAGGATAGATCGGCTCAATTCCCATGATTCGCATCAGTCGCCGCACGCGATCACGCCCCAACTTATAGCCAAGTAACTGTAACTCATCAAGCATACGGCGGCTGCCATAAGTTGGCTCCTCCAGGTAGATCCGGTCGATTGCTTGCATAATCAGTTCGTCTTCCAGGCTCACCTTACGCTTGGGTTTATGATAATAGCTCGAACGTGGCACGCTCAGCAGTTTGCACTGTTTATTGATACTCATCTTGCTGGCCGCATTAACGAAGCTCGTCCTCCGGGATAACGACACCGAGTTGGTCGCAACTGTCTTTTAAAAAATCCACCTCCACTTGGAGCTGGCCGATCTGCTTGTATAGCCGGTCGTCTTTGAGCTTCTGCTTAAACGCCTCATCGTGCTTAGCACTCTTGCTCTCAAACACGCTGCTGGCGTTGCCTTGCAACGCCTTCTTCCACTCGGTCACTTGACTGGCATGAACCTGATAGCGCTTGGCGATCTCATGGATCGGTTGCTGCTCGCGCAGCGCCTCCAGCGCTACTTTGCTTTTGAAATCTGCGGTGAATTTACGTCTCTTTTTCATTGGTTGCTTTACTTTATTTAGTAGGCGCAACCTGTCCAACTTTACCAAACCGGCTCACCTTCCAACACACATCGCATGCCTAGTACAGGCACTTTTCGTATTGATTGTTGCAGACCTTGTTCAAACAAACGGTAACTACTAG
>JABJQI010000034.1 GCA_018663485.1 Opitutia bacterium | reverse complement strand
GATCGGAATCATAATTCCGAGGCCGAAGCAGCCAACAACTGCCAAGCGCTACGCAGCGAACTCGGCACTGCGCAGGACGCGACCGTCGCCCTGTTTGTCGGCTCCGGGTTTCGCATCAAAGGGCTCGATCGCGCGCTGCGCGCGATACGTGCGAATCAATCAACTGCGCCACAGCTCGAATTTTGGGTGGTCGGCAACGGCAAGCCAGCACGCTTCCAAAAACTTGCCAAGCAAGCGGGTGTGACCGTGCGCTTCCTCGGTGGCCGCGCCGACACTGGACGCTTTTACGACGCTGCCGATTTTCTGCTCCACCCAGCTTACAGCGAATCCGCAGGCAAGGTGCTACTCGAAGCACTGACCCATGGATTGCCGGTGCTGACCACCGACACCTGCGGCTATGCGCCACATATTCTAAAAGCAGACGCGGGAGCCGTGATCGAAAGTCCGTTCTCGCAAGATGCGCTGAATCAAACCGTCAAAGAATTTATCCAAAATGCCGACAAAAGGCAGACCATGTGCAAAAACGCGCTGGCCTATGCTGCCGCGGAAGACTTATACACCTGCCATCAAGCCGCCGCCGAAATCATCGAAAAGATCCTTAGTGAAAAAACTTAGCGTGGTGTCTGAGCTTGCTCAGGCCTGTAGCGTGAACAATCCTACGTTGGCCTGAGCAAGCTCAGACACTACATCCTGCCTCCAGCTTCATCAATCCTGGCATAAAGCCAGTCGCTACAAATAACAGTAGCGAGCGGGTTTACCCCGCGATTCATTGCAACCGAACTTCCTCCTCTCCCCTCAGATAATGATCCTCGAACTCTCAAACAAACTCCGCGACGCCCTCCCCGAAGGCGCCGACCCGTTTGAGTGGTTCCTACAAGGCGGCGGCGAAGTGCATCGGCACGTAAAAAATCGCCTCACCTACGAGGTGCATCAGGGCGAATTACATTTCTACGTCAAACGCCACCTCGGCTGTGGTTGGGGCGAAGTGCTCAAGGAATGGTACCGTTTGCGCAAGCCCGTCGTCAGCGCCCGCACCGAATGGCAAGGTGCAGCGATCCTCGCCGCAGCTGGCGTGCGTGTACCCAAGGTGCTCGGCAAAGGCGAACGTGGCCGCTATCCGCATGCGATCGAATCGTTCGTGGTGCTCGATGCGCTGGAAGATTGCGAGACGCTCGAACATTTCAAACACGGCTGGATGGACTATTCGGGGCCGCGTTGGGTCACGCTCAAACGCGCGCTGATCGACGAAGTCGCTCGTATCGGACAAACGATGCACGGCCAAGGCATCAACCACCGCGACTTTTACATCAACCACTTCCTAATCAACCGAGATCTGATCCGCAATTGGCAACCTGGCCAAAGCATCCCGCTGAATCTGATCGATCTGCACCGCGTGCAACACCGCCCGCAAGTGCCGCAGCGCTGGCTGGTTAAAGACCTCGCCTCCCTGCTCTTTTCAGCGATGGATGTCGGCCTCACCTCAGCGGACACCGCCCGCTACTTACGGATTTACCTTGGCGCAGACTGGAAAGCATCTCTACGTAAACACACCAAACTTTGGCAGGCGATCATCCAACGAGCAATCAAGCTCTACCACAGATTTCACGGAAAAGCGCCGAAACTGCCAAAACTCTTGCAGCTCTAAAAAGAGAGACACTGCTTCACCTCTGGACTTTCACACCTTCTTACTTTCAGACCTTCCCACTTTCAGAATGAAAAACGTCTGGCTCAATCCACGATTCGCGCACAGCAATCCCGAGCTCGCAATCTTTGCCGATCGCGACGGCACGCTAATTCGCCACATCGACTACATCAGCGATCCCGAGCAAATCGAGCTCCTGCCCGGCGTCAAAGCATCGGTGCACACGCTCATCGAGCAAAGCATTCCATTCTTCATTCTGACCAATCAATCCGGCGTCGGCCGCGGCTATTTTCCGATAGAGCAAGTGCACGCCTGCCAGCGCCGCCTGTTTGAGCTACTAGAACTACAGCCCGAAGACATCGCCGGCTGGTGCATTGCACCCGAAGCCCCAGGCACCGCAGGCGGCTACCGCAAACCCTCGACCCGCTTTATCGATGAAGCCCTCAGCCATCTCGGCGCTCCCAATGCCGCCACGCACATGATTGGCGACACCCTGGTCGACCTCGAAACCGCGTGGAATGCCAACGCCTCCGCGTGGGCGGTCAGTTGCGGCAAGCCGCAACTCGCTGCCGCCCACCACGCGGGCCAAATCGACGGCGCCTACGAATTTCGGGACGATTTCCCCGGCTGCATCCGAGCAATTATAGACTAGTCTTAAGCCCAACAAATCTCGATACTGCGATGATTCTTCAAAAAGAACTATCAGCTAATTAAGATTTTTTAAGCAATGAGCACAGGTAAATACACACTCGTCACCGGCGGCGCAGGCTTCATCGGCAGCGCCCTGATCCACGCCCTCAACCAGGCAGGCAACACCGACATCGTCGTAGCCGACATCCTCGGAATGGATGAGAAGTTCAAAAACTTGGTGCCACTTCGCTACGCCGACTACATCGAAGCGGACGACCTGCTCGATCTCGCCGAAGAAGAGCCCGAG
>JABJQI010000227.1 GCA_018663485.1 Opitutia bacterium | reverse complement strand
CGCCAACCCGTCCAAGCCGTCGATCAAGTTGATCAAATTCATAATTGCGACGAACCATCCGATGGTCATTACAAAACTGATCAACTGGTGATCCACCACTGTTGCCGTGAACGGGATCACAAAGCGATCAATCGACAGCCCACACTTGTAAGCGGCCACCGCGATCAAAATTTGCGCCAGCAACTTGAACTTGGCTCCGAGCGGGCGGAAGTCGTCGATGAAGCCTAGCATAAACGCCCCGACGGCACCCCCGACCACCGCAAAGTGCATCAAGGTCTGGTTGTCGGCCGCATTGAGCTGAAAGAAGCAGAGCAGATAGGTCAGCCAAAAACCTGCGGCAATCCCGACCCCGCCGATTCGTGGGATCACTCCAACATGCGTGTGGTGGTGCTGCAGGTTAGCATCGCCGCCTTGGCCGAAGCCGACAGATAACAAGCAGTGGATGACGAGCCATGAGGCAAAGCAGCCAAGCAAAATGAAGAATAACAAGGGAAAAAGCACAGTGATTGTGTGACAGAGATTTCACGCAGATAGCAATGCTAATACTACGGGCTTGGATTAAATATCCCAAGCATTTTTAGCGAGGCGCACGCAACAGTGACGGGCAATCGTTATCGCGGGGTCAACCCGCTCGCTACAAACCCTCAATCAGATAATATCTTGCTGAGCCTCGTTGGGCTGACTGAAAAAGTTGGCGCCGCCAAGTGCGGCCATCATAATCGGCATGAGCTTTTGCATCCGCCCCTGCCAGGTGCGCAAGGTATTGATCCGCTGCGCGGCATGTTCTCGGACCGCAGGATCCGCCTCGGACTCGATCAGCGCCGCGATTGCGTCCAAACGCCCGCCACCGGACTCTAAATTCGGCGCAAATTGATCGCGCACAAAGCCATGCACCAGACGCTTCATAGAAAGCTCGGGGAGATAATGGTCCTTTCGACTCCCAGGCACATAGTGCACCTCGACCGCACCGAGTTGGCGTAATAGTTTCAGCCCTTGACTGACTGAACCTCGACTAATGCCGAGCCGCGCAACCAAAGCATCAAAGGTCTGCGGCACCGGAGCACAAAACAAGCATCCGTAAATTTCACCCACCGAACGTGGTAAGCCGATCAGATTAGCGGCATGAATAAACACTTCAATGGTCGCAGTTTCCCATGGCGATAAGCCTGTCGGTCGGGGTGTGGGGTCTATGTGCTGAGCTTCCATGTTAGAAGATAAAAACGTTATTAAACAAGATAACTTATTTTGTTCAAGTTTTTTTGAACAAAACAAACGAACCCCCGCGCCGAGGCTTGAAAGTCAGGAATCAGGGCAAAGCACAGAAGTCAGAAACTGGTATCAGAGGCTCAGCACTGAAAGCGCATCGCTCGATGCCGATTCGCGATAGGATCTCTGTCGCAGCGCCGGGAAGCACTTTCGATTAAAGTACTCTGCTGTATAAATTGCACCCCGCCCTCACGATAGAGGGCACGTAGCCGGCTCGTAGCCGCAGATGAGTACGGTCAAGTCGCTTCGCCGCAGAAAATGTGTCGCAAGGCTGAATACCGTCGTTGAAGATCCACTAAAAGAACTTCTTTAGATGAATCAAGTAAGTCGCGACGATGCTCAGCAGCAGCAAAATCGTGCCTAAAATATGCAAAAAACTTCTAAACTTCAAAAATGGGATCGCATTGCTAACTCCAAAGAGCTGATTACACAAAGTGCTACGCATATTACGCTTGGTTTCCTCCGAGCTCACAATAAAAAAAATACCGAGCACTCCAGGAAGGACGCAGAACGCCATTTTAATAAGTAGTAGTGCGAAACCAACATTAAGAAGTTGCATAATCAAGAAAGGGAAAAATTGTCGGGATGCCTATGACATTAAGCATCCGGTAAACTGAACTTGCATGGCGGGTCTTTTAGCATTTGACAATCTTTTAATACCAGAAGACCAGTGGTCAGAGGAGCTCAGGACCTGTGGGATCGCGGAATAAACCCGCTCGCTACAATACAGACATCGAGACAATTCCACTGATGCGGACGACACGGAGGTCATCCCTCCCGAATAACTCGGATTTGAGTTCTGCCACTCCCTTATGTTAGCATTGAGTTCACTTCTGTCCCCTTGCCCTCAAGTCTCAGGTCTCATCCCTCAGGTCTCAGGCCTCTGAGCCCGGTTCCATGCGATGCAGTCTGCATAGCAAACCTGCTTACCTCCAAAAAGATCGAGTGCGCTGCCGATGGTCAGATCGACCCTGCCTCGACTTAGATCGTGCACGGTTTGCAGGTCGTCGAAGGCATGCACCCCACCAGCATAAGTTACCGGGATGGTCGCATGGGCGCCGAGGAACTCCACGAGCTGGCGATCAATCCCCTTGCACTTGCCCTCGACGTCGGCGGCGTGGACCAGAAATTCATCACAGGACTGCGCTAGCTGGCGGAGTGTCGTGGCACTCAGAGTGAGATCGGTCGGTGTTTGCCAGCGATCCATCGCGACGACCCAGCCCCCGTCATCCGAGCGGCAACTGAGGTCCAAAACAAGCCGCTCCTTACCGACCTCCGCAACCAGCGTATCTAAACGTTCCGCCCGAAAATGACCTTCGCCGTCAAATAGCCACGAGGTAACAATCACATGGCTGGCACCTGCCTCTAGCCACGCGCTCGCATTGTCACATTGTATACCGCCGCCAATCTGCAGGCCACGCGGATACGCCGCCAATGCTTCACGCGCGGCGCGATCATTGTCGGGGCCGAGCTTGATCACATGGCCGCCGGTTAACGCATCCTGCCGATACAGCTTGCTATAATAGCCTGCGGGACGATCACTCTCAAAATTGGTCTGCAAGCCGGCGCCGTCGTCACTCAAGCTACCACCGACAATTTGCTTCACCTTACCCGCGTGGAGGTCGATACATGGACGAAATAGAGTCATAACGAAGAGAAAAGGCTGTTCCGAGCCAAGCGACAAGACTGGATACGCGATAGAGCGTAACAAATGGAAAAGGGACGAAGCACGCCAGTGGGTAAATAAGAGGAGTGTGGGCGACTCGCCCTCGTCCATCAACAGAGGGCGAGTCGCCCTCGCTCCATTATAAATACAGGCATGCGATGCTTCTGATACAGGCGAGAGTCGATGCGTATAGACGCGGAGGTGTTTTTTCGTGCTTCGACTGTTCGCAGATGAATATTTAAAGTACGAAAACATCGGCTAATGGTCATAATTTCTGCTAAAAATATTTAAATCGGCTTAAACGGATCCGAAAACAGCCTCACAGGTTGAATTACAGTGGGATTAAGCTTGTGCCTCGCCCCCCTAAATATAAATTTCAATTGTATACATATTTATTTTCCTCAATACTTTATTATGAAAAACACCCGCCTTCTACTCGCGCTCTGGGCTATCTTTGGCTTCAGCGCAGTCACCGCAAATGCAGCTGAACTAGCTAGTGCCAAGGTCCTCAGCGTGACTGGTTTCGTTAACAGCTACACTCCCAACGGCACAGAGAAACCGACTGGCGCGCTCGGCATCTCGCCGAATGGCGCTCAGGTCAACGCAACTCAAAAACAATTAGCAATCGGTGACATTTTAAAAAGTGAAGACAGCATTGTAACCGCTGTGCTGAGTAGTGCACATATGGTCTTCTCCAATGGCTCTGAGCTGACGGTCAATGAAAACACCAGCATTACAGTGGCCGAGCTTGCCCAAGAAGCCTTTGGCGGGAACAAAAGCTACGAGCAACTGCAAGCCGACCCGAGTAAGTCGCAAGCCCTACTTACGCTGAATTACGGCAAAGTCTCTGGCCACGTCAAGCAGCTCCGCGAAGGATCGACCTTTTACATTCAAACGCCACTCGGCACCGCAGCGATTCGAGGCACGAAATATGAAGCCGAGCTGCGCTTCGATGCGGCGCGCCGCGAGTTAATACTAATCGTCAAAAACATGGATGGCAAAGTGGACATTCTCTCGCGTTTCGCAGGTTCATTCAAATACGGTCGCGGCAAAGTCGGCGACAAGGGCTTCACATCTGGCAGTACTGACAAAAGCGAGGCTATCCCACCAGCACACACCATCGTTATCCGTCTCTCGGTAGACGATCCTAGCTATGATGTCATCGTCGACAAGTTGAAGAACTACTCACCTTACCAGAATGAAGGCACACCGCCAGAAAACAACGATCAGCCTACGACTCCAGAAGTCACTCCAGAAGACAACGACACGACTATCACTAGTCCGAATACACGTGCCTAGTAGAATCGTTCATTAGTACACTTTCAAAACCCCAGTGCAGGCTGGGGTTTTTCTTTGGACGAGTGATTCGAGTGGCAGGAACTATCAGTCGCCAGAAAACAGGCAGCGGAGGTCAGGGGAATGGTTGGGGAGACTGCCCCGAATCGTCTGCGAATTGATTTCAGATTGCGACTTTTTGACTATCGGGGCTACATTTACAGCGCTTCGATCATACCATTTTGCAGTTACTTGCCCTTGGTTGGTGGAGGGCATTGCTGAGCCATTGCGATACGTCAGGTTCGAATGCGGGCTAAATAGGTGGCAACGACGGAGCGTTGCCCTCCAGCAACCGGGCATTGAATACGATCGATGCGCATTCGATTCGACGAATAGCCCTTGTCCAAGAGTAAAGCCGCTCGCTAAGTTGGTAGTGGCGACTGGCTTTACGCCAGGATGGATCGCGGGGTGGAAGTGCGGACGACGCGGAGGTCGTCCCTCCCGCGCTATGTGCGTAGCGACTGGCTTTATGCCAGGAATCCGCAGGGACGGTGCGAAGATCGCGGGGCTGGAAATGCGGACGACGCGGAGGTCGTCCCTCCCGCGCTATGTGCGTAGCGACTGGCTTTATGCCAGGAATCCGCAGGGACGGTGCGACGATCGCGGAGCTGGAAATGCGGACGACGCGGAGGTCGTCCCTCCCGCGCTGTGTACGTAGCGACTGGCTTTATGCCAGGAATCCGCAGGAACGGTGTGACGAAATTACAAACTCTCTAAGATGCGCTTGGTTTCGTCGCGCTTCTCGGTGGTCTCGGCGAGTTGTTGGCGAGCGCCTTCAACAATCTTCGCGGGCGCACTGTCGACAAATTTGGAGTTCTTCAGCTTCCCTTCACCCGCCGCGACGAGCTGGTTGAGCTTAGCAAGTTCCTTGCTCAGGCGTGCCTTTTCGGCTTCGACATCAATCGAGCTACTCAAATCGAGATACAGGGTGCCGAGTGGCGTGACCGCAGCGGGCAGGCCATCTGGCTGTGCGCCATCGACTGCGGTGAGCACAATCCCAGCGAGCGTTTGCACCAAGCTGGCGTTGTCCACGATCACTTTGACTGCATCGCCTTCGGCAGCGTAGAGCACTGCGACGTCGCGCTTATTGGCCAAATTATACTGTGACTTGAGCGCACGCGCCTGCGAAATCAATTCCTGCAAGCTGACCACGCGAGCCGCCGCAGACCTATCCGCTGAGAGTGCGGCTTCGAGATCTGCCGCCGAAGTGAGCTTAGTGTTTTGAATATACGCCACCGCGGCATCGTAGCCGAGGCCCTTCCAGAGCTCTTCGGTAATGTGCGGAATCACTGGATTGGCGAGCTGCAGCACTTGACGAATGACCAGATCCTGAATCGCGAGACAATTATCACGCAAAGCTTCGTCACCACGCAGCTTGCCCTTGGATGCCTCCACATACCAGTCGCAGAAGTCGCCCCAGAAAAAGGCGTAAATCAGGTGCGTGAGCGGTGCGATCTCGTAATTAGCAAAGCACTTCTCGATCTCGGCAGTCACCTCGGTCAAGCGCGCAAGGATCCAATGATCGTAATCGTCGCACCGTCTGGTGTCGATCCGACCCAGAATTGCGACTAAGCTGGAATTGTCCGCCATTGGTCCGGACATCTGACGAAAGCGCGAGGCGTTCCATAGCTTGTTGGAGAAATTGCGACCGATTTGAATACGCTCCTCGGTGAACAAAATATCCGAGCCAGACGGGGCGATATTGCAGATACCAAAGCGCAGACCATCGGCGCCGTATTTCTCGATCAAATCGAGTGGATCAGGCGAGTTGCCGAGTGACTTCGACATCTTGCGGCCTTTTTCATCGCGGATGAGTCCATGAATGAACACGTTCTTAAACGGGATACGCTTCGCGAGTTCTTCGTCGGACAGATCCTTGGCATCGTCACCGTACAGCTCGATACCAGCCATAATCATACGCGCCACCCAGAAGAAAATAATGTCGAAGCCAGTGACCAACACCGCGGTGGGATACCAGAAATCAAGCTCTTTCTGCTGCTCTGCAGTTGGCTCTGGCCAACCCAGATTCGCCATTGGCCAGAGATAAGACGAGGCCCAGGTGTCGAGCACGTCGACCTCTTGCTCCCAGTTTTCAGGATCGACGGGCCCTTCGACCGATACATGCACATGCGCGGGATTGTCAAAATCGAGTTCCGTGTGCGGGATGTGCTTGTTATACCACACCGGGATGCGGTGACCCCACCACAGTTGGCGGCTGATGCACCAGTCTTGAATGCCGTTGAGCCAGTGCAGGTAGGTCTTTTTCCAGCGGTCGGGGTGAAATTTGATCGTGCCATTTTCAACCGCACGCTTGGCCTCTTCGACCTTCGGATATTTAAGGAACCATTGCTCCGAAAGGCGCGGTTCGATCGGCACATCGCCACGCTCAGAGAAGCCGACGGTGTTTTCGTAGGGCTCCGCCTTGATTAAAAGACCCATGTCTTCGAGCTTGGCGACTGCCTGCTTGCGAGCCTTAAAGCGATCGACGCCGTCGAATTCCGCGCCTGCGAGAGCATTGAGCTTACCTTCGTGGTCG
>JABJQI010000130.1 GCA_018663485.1 Opitutia bacterium | reverse complement strand
TCATCCCGATGCTGCCACATGCGCTATCCAATGGCCTTTGCAGCCTAGTTGAAGCACAAGACAGGCTCACGAAGACCTGTTTCATTACCTTCTCCAATCAAGCCGAGATCGTGGCCGTCGACTTCGCCAACACCGTCATCTGCAGCAATAAACGTCTCACTTACAAGCAGGCCTTTGCGTTTATGAATGAAGACGACCTCGACGTCGTGCGCAAGACGCCACTCCCGCCCAAACACCAGACAGGCTCGACCGGACGCTCGCTTGACGCAGTCAAAAACGACGAGATGAGGCTGCTGCAAAAGTATATTCGCAAGAGTTGGGATATCGCCACAATACTGCGTCAGCGCCGCTTTAAAAAAGGCTCACTCGACCTCGACATGACTTCGGTCAAACTTTACGTCGATGAGGAAGGTTACACCGACCGCATCGAAAAAGAATTCAACGACGAGAGCCATCAGCTGATCGAAGAGTACATGCTCTGCGCCAATGAACAAGTGGCCCGCGCGATGAAGCGCTCCAACTTCCCCAGTATCTATCGGGTGCACGACGAACCAGAGGACGAAAAGCTGCAGGAATTACGCGAGACGATGATCACCTTCGGTGTGCAATGCGGCAATCTGAGCAAGCCACGCGAGATGAGCATGCTACTCAAAAAGCTCAAGGAGCACCCACAGGGCTACACGCTTAAAGTTCAAGTGCTACGCAGTCTCAAGCAAGCGCAATACCGCGCCAGCGCGGATGGTCACTACGGCCTCGCCAAGCCCGACTACACCCACTTTACATCGCCGATCCGACGCTACTCCGACCTGATTGTACACCGTGTACTCGACGGCTACATGCACAAGACTGGCATCAATTCGGCGCCCAACGAGCCCGACATCCGCTACACACAAGGCAAGCTGCTATCACTCGGCGACCACCTCAGCGTCGCCGAACGCAACAGTGTCGATGCCGAGCGCGACTCAGTCAAAACCAAGCTCCTCGAATTTTATGAACGCGAACTGAAGAAGCCCGAAAAGGAATCCTTCAAAGCAATCATCACTGACGTCAAAAATCACGGTTTGTTTATCGAACTCACCGACTCGCTCGCGTTCGGCATGGTGCACATCTCTCAACTCGATGACGACTTCTACCACGCAAGCGACGATGGCACTTCATTAATCGGACGCCGCACGCATAAGACGTATTCACTTGGCCAACACATCATGGTCGAAGTCAATCGCGTAGATCGCTACAAGCGTCAGATAGACTTCCGTGTCACTGCGACAACTGACAAGGTTGAGCGCCGCCCCGAGCAAAAAAACAATCGCCGCAGCAAAGGTCGCCAAGCATCCGCCGACCGTATTAAAAAAGGTGGCTATAAGCGCTCTAGCGTCGCACCACTCACTAAGAATAACGGCGCAAAAAAGCGCGCTAAAACCAAGGCACGGCCCTTTAAAAAGGGTAAAAAAAATCGTAGAGCGATCATGAGCCACCGCCGTCTCACGACCGAGCCCATCCAGCTTGCGACAGAATCCATAAACAATGTGGCCTAGTTCGTAAGATCGGGGAGTATCGAGCTACCGCTGAGTAAAATCACTAAACTCGCCACCAAAGCGGCGGGTGATCTTCTTAATTGCGGCCGCAGCTTCGGACTCGACCTTAAAGCCAATGAAGTGAATGCGCGGTTCGATCCCATACTCGCGAGTGAGCGCCCGCAGCGTCTTATCCACGTCCTTCCACGGCACATCGCCCGCGCTGGTCTTGGAGGTTTTGCCGCGCTGAAAATCTCCGTCGGATACAATAAAGATGACTTCAGGCTCCATTTGAAACGCGACCGTAAGCGCCCCTTGGATACCATCTTCGGCGAAAGGCAGCTGCGTTGCCTTCCGACTTGAACGGACATTCTCCACGATCCAACGCTTCGCCTCCTGTTTATTTCGCGCACCCGCAGCGATCATATAATCACGAAAGGTGCCGACCTGCCGTGCAAAAGGCACTAGCCCGAATAGCGTGTTGGCATTCAACCCGCCCACCAGCATCGACAATTCGCGCACAAAGGCATCCGTCGTTACCCCCGCTGCGCTCGCCTTGTTCCAGACGGTCGAGCTATTATCGAACAAGATCAAAATACGCTGGCCTCTGTCTTCGATGCCAAACAACGAGGCCGAGGACGACCCCGTCTTCAACCCTTG
>JABJQI010000159.1 GCA_018663485.1 Opitutia bacterium | reverse complement strand
TCAAACTAACCGCATTGTGGTTAACAGGTGCCTCAATAGTAGGGGTAGCCCAGGCCTTGAGGGTCATATACTGGGGCGGCGATATCGTAGTGCTCTTGCAGGAATGTAACGAGATCTGTCATTTGCTGCACAGTCATTAGCTGAGAGTAGTTTGGCATGAGCGAGTCGCCATCTGAATCTATATAGCGCTGAGCGTTTTTTAAGATGGCTGCATTCGGGTGAATGATCGCGGTGACTAATTGCCCATACGTTTTTACTTTTGGTAGTTTGCCACCGAGTTTGACGATCAGATCGGACTGAATTTCGTCACTGCCGGAAAATGAGACCCCATCTACTTTATGGCAATTAACGCATCCTAGGGCGACAAAGGTTGTTTGACCCGTCATCGCATCGCCTGGGGGCAAGATGAAGCCAGTGGGTGAGTCTTCTGTTGGGGCGCATGATACAATCAGTAGGCCACAAAATAGGGCAATTCCACTGATGAGTGCTGTTGGCAGTTTATGTGTGTTTTGTGAATGATGCATTTTAATTAGTCCTAATATTAATTGTATACTGACCGATTAAAAATGCAACTGGAGAGACGCAGTTATACGGGCAGATGATTAGTGTTAAATAGAATGACCTGAAAAGCAAGATTGATTGGATTTCGATTGACCTGAAATGGTAAATTGGCAAATACATGGCGTATGGAAATTGAAACACCAGTCGACGTAAATGCCATCCCTGCGGATGCTCAAAAAACAGCAACAGGCCTTGCCTCGAAAGTGCTCCAAGCGGGTACTGGTTCTGAGTCGCCTGCGGCTGCTGACACCGTTACGGTGCATTACAGTGGTTGGACCACTGATGGGCAGCTGTTTGATAGCTCAGTGCAACGTGGCCAATCTACAAGTTTTCCACTCAATCGCGTGATCAAAGGTTGGACTGAAGGGCTGCAACTCATGGTCATAGGTGAAAAACGTCGTTTCTGGATTCCTGCTGAACTTGCTTATGGTGAGAATGCGGGAGGTGGGCGCCCGAGCGGACTGTTGGTATTTGACGTAGAGCTGCTTGAAATTCAAGCAGCGCCAGAGGCACCAAAGACACCAGAAGATGTCGCAGCTATTCCTGATAGCGCTGAAGTGCGTGACAGTGGGTTGGCTTCACGTGTATTGATTGCTGGCACTGGTAGTGAGCGTCCGACTAAGGATAGTATGGTAACAGTGCACTACAGTGGTTGGACACTCGATGGACAGCTGTTTGATAGCTCGGTGCAACGTGGTGAGCCGACTAGTTTCGGTCTATTCCAAGTCATTGCAGGTTGGACCGAGGGAGTGCAACTGATGGTCGCAGGTGAAAAGCGTCGCTTCTGGATCCCTGGCAAGCTTGCCTATGGTGACAGTCCGGAAGGTGGTGCGCCTGGCGGTATGCTAGTTTTCGATGTCGAGTTAATCAAAATTGGCAGTTAGGCGACTCGAAGTCGTGTGCTTTTATCCAACAGCCTTCCATAGTGAAGGCTGTTTTTGTTATTAGACAAGAACAACGCTTGAGTTTGATGCTCGTATCATGAAACTGCTTTGCATGATTAAGCCACGACTCTCAATTTTACTTTCTGCTTTGCCGTTTCTCTTCTTAGCTGCGTGCAGCACGACTGAGACGGCACCAGCCGAAGTCGTTAGGCCTAGTGCGGAAGTGGTTCCCGCCACCGAAGCGAAGGTCGCGATTCCCGCAGCAAAGGTCGCAGCTCCTGCCGTGGTCGCGGCAACACCGGCAAAAGTCGAAGCAGCGGTAGAGGTCGAAGCAGCAAAGGTCGCAGCTCCTGCCGTGCCGTCGAAGGCCGTTAAACCTGAGACCGTCACTGCCCCCGCGGCTGCTCGTGTTCGAGACGTCGACATTGTGCTGCGTACTTCCAAGGGAGATATCGAGGCGACATTGTTTGCGACCAAGACTCCGGTGACGGTGGCAAATTTCCTTAATCTCGCCAAGCGTGGTTACTACGACGGTCTGACCTTCCACCGTGTGATTCCTAACTTCATGATTCAAGGCGGTGATCCGACTGGTACTGGGCGCGGTGGTCCAGGCTATCAATTTGAGGATGAGGTTCATCCCGCACTGCGGCATACTCGGGCAGGACTGTTGTCGATGGCCAATGCAGGGCGTGGTACCAACGGTAGTCAGTTCTTTGTGACACACAATGCAACGCCGTGGCTTGACGGAAAGCACACGATTTTTGGAAAGGTTACGAAGGGGCAGTCAGTCGTAGATGCGATCCAACAAGGTGCGACAATCAACAGTATTGATGTGTTAAGCTCTACAGTCGCACTCTTTCAAGACCAAGAGCAGCGTATCGCTCAGTGGAATACTGCGTTAAATGCGCAAGGGCTGTAGTTAAACTGTGTTGTTGCAACGATGAAGTGTATTGTCAGCCATCGAGCTTATGTATGTTGCTTGTTGAACTGGGTGCTTTACCTGTGTCGAGGCGATTGACGTCTGTGCAGGACTTAGGCTAGTTTTTTTATATGGAATTAAGCACGAAATATACCTCAGTGATTGAGTTGATTGATCAGGCCAATGCAGCAGATCCTAACACAATTGCGTATCAAGGTGAGAATTATCCCAAGGAGGAGCTCTATGCTAAGCGACACTTGGCGTGGGTCTTGCGTCTGCAACCAGATGCGGCCGAGAGCTTGCGTATTGCCGCCAAGACGCAGCATATCTGCCGCTGGGAGAGTCCACGGTCGAACTATCCGATGAATCGCGTCGGCTATTTGAAATGGCGCGAGGATTTGAAGCGTTTTCATGCTGAGCGAGCAGGAATGCTTATGGCAGTGGCTGGTTATAATGCTGAAAGTATAGAGCGTGTGCAGTCGTTGAATCTAAAAAAAGGAATAAAAACTGATGCTGACTGCCAAACCCTGGAAGATGCGCTGTGCCTGTCATTCCTAGAACTCGGCTTCGATGATCTGATTGCGAAATATGCTGAGGATAAGGTTCTCAGCATTGTGAGGAAGACTGCTGTGAAAATGAGTGAAGCGGGCCGTGCCCTAATCGGTACTATCAAGTTCTCCGAACCAGGGCAGCAGATTTTGGCTCAGCTTTAAGTCCGCCTCGATGTAAACATTGTGTCCAAAGACCTTCGTCTGCATCACTTGCGTACTCGCATTATCGGTTGAATTCCTCTGTTATACGACACCGTAGGTGTGCCTCTATACAGGCCGCAGCAGTATCAATGGAGTCTGCAAAGTTACGGTAAATACAAAAAAGCCACCCTGCGACTGGGTGGCATGGGAAGTTTAGCAGGCTCACAGTGATTTGAATCGGACTGAAAGATCCAGTTACCATAGTACGACCATTACACTATGAGCCCAGCCGGTAAAAAAAAAAAGAGCGCAGCATTGAAGCTGCGCTCTAAGCGATAAATGCCGAAGCAAGCAATCCCACAAATCAGGGTGCTTATGACGCTTCGCGAGCCTTGAGTTGCTTGTTGAGCTTTTTGTAAAAACTCGGGCCGTGGATTTCACGCATCATTTTACGGCGATGCTCGACTGCTAGTTTAAAGGACTTCTTCTCGCCGTACTTCTTGATTGAAAAGGAAGTGCACTTCTGCATGCCAGGTTCTGGGCGCCAACTGACAGAGTAGCACTCGTGCTTTGTGCCGTTAGGGCCGACTTTGGTAGTACGGGAAACTCCGAGCTCACCGGTGGTGTTACGCGAATCGGAAATAACGATCCGACGCTGGCGTGGTTTTTTAGGAATCGCTTCAAGTTCTTCGTTGAGCTCATCGCGATACGCTTTCGCTAGTTTCTGAGCCTTGCCTTTACCACCAGATTTGCGGTCGCTGAAGAGCTTTGAGTATGTTTTGCCATTGCGGTAGCCGCGAACGAACCATCCGTGAGTTGAACCGGAGTCGATGCGACTAATACCTTTATTTACTTTGGATCGTGCCATTATGAATAGGGGGTTGAAGATTGTTGTAGCGCTTATGGGAGCAACTATAACGTAAGTGAGGAGAGTGTAATTTCAAATGAAATAACAATATATTCGCTAGTATGAAAATAGCGACGTCATGCAACATACATCAGCGTGTTTCTGATGCAAGGTAAAGTAACTGATTTATGCACTTTGTTTGATTGTTCTTAATTCTATCTTAGCTAAGCCAATCGATGTTACTTGTGTTCTGTGATTGCTCTGAACCTCCTATATAATAAATTAATCAGATAAGTTTTAACTGGTTTGTTTCGGTCTTAACTAACGCGCAGATGCTAGAACACTCACAATTTCATTGTATGGTGTAATTAAGGCGGCTAATGTTGTTATATATCATGCAATATGTCGTTCAAGTTCAGCCCTATTTATCACCAATCTTTAAAATTATTTAATCAGACCTTTTAAAGTGACTCGTTATAACCGTGGCTATCGCCATTTGAGTGGATTGGCGGTTAATTGATTTTTGAACCTTTTTAGATGGTATAAAATTTGCCTACCGACAAAGACATGCTTAGTTTGCGGTGGATGAATCAGATTGTTGACATTAAAATTTGTGGCATGACGCGTGAGGAAGACGTGGAGTTGGCATTGTCTTTGGGGGCAAATTTCCTCGGTTTCATTGTATATCCGCAATCGCCCAGGGGAATTACTCTCGAGAGGGCAGTCGCGCTGGCTAGCCCTGTGCCTGAGGGCCAAGCTGTGATCGTCGATGTGGAGACCACTGCAGATAATCTACTGCGTTATCGCGATGCCGGTTTTGATCGTTTCCAAATTCACGCTAGCTTGCCGATCGCCGAGACGAGGCTAGGGCGGTGGTCTGAAATTGTCTGGCGTGATCGTTTGTGGCTGGCTCCTCGAGTTGCGCCAACTGATGTCTTCCCTGAATCCGTGCTGGAGTACACTGATACTGTGGTGCTTGATACGTTCTCTAAGGACCAAGTCGGTGGCACTGGGCATACTGGTGATTTTGAACGATTTGCGAACCTAAAGCAGCAGTTTGACGATACGCAGTGGATGCTTGCTGGTGGATTATCTCCGTCGAACGTACTTGACGCACTCGCGCGTTCGACTGCCAGTCGAATCGACGTCAACAGTGGTGTCGAGACTACTCCGGGCATCAAAGACTCCGAAAAGTTGCGTGAGCTTTTCAAGGTCGTGCGTGGAGTGTAGCACTGGTTGTGCTGCTTACTTGATTGGATGGCGGCCGAGGGTGCCAATCAGTGTCGTGCTGTAGTGATTTGAACTGACGCGCGCGAGTTCTTGTTTGGCGGCAGCGAGCTTTGAATTAATATTGAGACGGTTTGCAACCCGAGAGTGAGACTCTTTAGCGAGGAAACGCTTGAGGTATTCGACATGTTCAGTCCAAGACCTGATGTCTTGCTCTTGCTGACTCTTTAGCCGAGCCTGATACCAATCACTATTCAGCATTGATGTACGAGTGAAGCGACTGCGCACGGTATCAGAGTCAAGACCTTGTCCTTCGTATTCACCGTACGCCATGATGTGCAACAGGGTCTTTAGCGGTGGGCATGCGTCTTCGATCGATCCATCGGCGAAGTAGTTCAGTGCCGCTTCCCGATGAGCTGCTATGATGGTTTTCATACCAGTGACGAAAGTTTCGAGATCTTGCAGCTCAGGCTGGAGCATCTCTTGATTGAAGACGGTCTCAGGGTTATTAAAGACGCGGCCAAAAAAGATGCGGACAAATTTAGCCGTGATGCGAAAGCCGATACGGCTGGCTTGGATGCGTTCACCGTTGTGTTTAAAGTCTTGTACTTTTTCCAGGTAGCCATGCTCGATTAGAAATTCAGGATCCATTTCGTGGGGCTTCATGCGACACCAGATCTCGGGGACGAGTAGGCTGATGTCGTGATCGACTCGATAGTTCGGCCCGACGTAGCCAGCTGCAGTAATGAATGCAGGTTGCTCAGTTGCCAGATAGGAGACTAGCGCGTTATTTAAATCGTATATCGGCAGCAAGGCGTTGAATGGACCCTTCGTAAGGGCACCCTCTGAGCCTGCACCTGTGGTGGAGGGTGATTTGCCAGTGATGCTGGCAATGAATTCCATGAACAGCTCAGGAAGCTGCATGTGATGGATCGGGCTATTCACACAGAGCGGCATGGCGCCCGATTCAGGATCAGCTGGGTTATTACGTCGACCGGGAAGGATCGATGTGACTGGCCGGAGCAGCGGCGAATGTGCATCTTGGCGACGGTATAAGCGCGAACTGATGTCTGCCAGATAGACCGCACGCTGATCGCGCAGATCTGGACGGACTTGCAGATAGCGTGGATTCTTGGTCGGCTTGCCGTCGACAATTCGTGGATTTGCGTTGGTCGAATAGTAATCTGCTGAAGGGTTGGAATCGAATTCACGAATCATCGCTTGCATCGGCTCGGTATATTGGCCGAAGCGAATCGCGTCTTCGATCTCTTCAGTCGCATCGTCTCGGTCGAGTGGTTGGTAGTTGCTGAGGAAGCTACCAGCCGAGCTGAGGTCGATTTCGGTCTGCTTGTCGTAGCCGCGGATAATCGCGTCGTCTGGGCGTTGGAAGAAACGGTATTCGCAATTGTGCACGAATTTAGCAGATTGTGTATTCCAGAGCGGAGGAAGATGCGCGAGGTCCTTAGTCGGTGCCACGACGGATGCAGTGATATCATCTTCGAGCGAAATCTTCGCAGCAGGCATGAAATCTTTACGCAGTCCGAAGGTGCGCCACGAGCCATCCCTAGTGTATCCAATGCGGAGGTATTGTGTGAGCATTTGCTGCTCTCGGTAGCGCAGGATATTACCTGGTGCGCCGTTGATTAGGTCGACACTGAAGCGCTTGCGCCAGTCATTGCTCCAGTGCGCTTTATAGAAACGCTTAATAATAAGAACGAGTTCCTTGACCTGCTGCGGAATATTTTTCAGCCACTCGTTGTATTCATCTGTAAAGTCAGCATTGCAGGGGGTGAGTAATTTAATCACTGATCCCAGTGAGCGCTCTGTGTCTAAAATCCCGCGCGAAGGTGCGCTGCTTTCGACTTTGATACGGAAGCGACCAGAATAGTCTTTATGAATGATAGTGTCTGCGAGGTCGAAGTCGTTCTGAAAGTCACTGACAAAGACCGGGCCGGAAATGATCGCATCGGCAATCGATTTCGAGATTTCTGACTTACCACCACCAGAGACTGTCGAAGGCTTGTGACATACGCGACTCTCTGCGGTGTGGCCGACTAGGCGCCAGCGGCGACCCTCGGCAGGTTTAATCATTTGCACCTTGTAGCCAGATGGTAATACGTAGGTGATGTTTGGCAGGAGCTTGATGGTTTGCTCGGTGCCCTTAGTCGCCCATGTGATACGTAGACGATTCAGCTCAATGTGTGAATCTTCAGGAATGTAGAGGATATCATTGAATTTCTTGTCGATCGCGTAGCCTTGCGGTTGCAGGTCGATTAAGTCGGAGTAGCGCGCTGCTACGCCTTCGAACGTTTGATCGACTTCAGGATAGTAATGGCTGAGTTGGAAGTCTTCGCCGAGGTCATAAGCAGTGAAGGCGAGTGTGCCGCCCGCGTGTTCTTCCTCGGCCAGACCATGCAGGTTAGCTGCGAAGCTAATCTGCGTTTTAACTTCTTTCTTGCAGTAGCCGAAGTAGTTGTCGGCGATCGCAGTCACTATTTTGCCGGATGCATCACGACAGGTAATCTTAAAAGCGCTGCCTTCATTATATAGCTCATCTTCTTCCGCCCAGCACATGCCATCGCGCTTTTGTCGGGCAGTTGCCTCTGCGATGTGTGGTAGGCCGAGCTCTTTCTTAGTGGTGCCGATCAAGTGAGGAGCTAGAATGACGCAGCCCGTGTGTCCCGTCCAGTGAGCGGGATCGAGAGCTGCATCATTATCAGCGATGAAGGGATCCCCGCTATTGCCAAAGATCGATTCAACGAAGTCGAGGTTACTGACAAGATTTCCGGGTGCGAAAAAGCGTACCTCCATGGTCTTTTGCTGACAGAAGCCAGCGACTTCAGGTACAACGACGGGGCGCAGCAGAAGCGAGACCCATGCCTTGGCTTTGCTGTCTTGCATGGCAAGGTAAGGCAGTTCTGTTAGCTTTTCAGGTGCATTGAGGGCTTTAGCTAACAGGCGGGCAGCTGCGAGTTGCGGCACCGCTTTCTTGTCATTCGGGATGGGCAATCCGCCTTCGGCAACGTGAAAGACGCCTTTTGTGGTGCGACGGTCGCTCTTCGGATTGTGTAGTACACCTTGTTGAATGCGGTATGAGTCAACGATGTCGGAAGAGAAATGGTTGCCCTTGGCAGGCAGCGAAAGGGTACGCGCAAGGCCATGACGATCGAGAATCAAGGTGTGATTAGGCAGATGTGGTATCTCCGATGAAGCGAGGTCAGAAAAGTATTCGACTAGGAAGCTTTGTATGCGCTGGTCGCTGGGCGGGAGATAGTCGGCTAGCAGGCGTGACTTCTCTTGGTAACTTTCTAGCAGGGACTGACTGAATCCGAAAAAAAGAGAATTGGTCAGGTCGCCGAAAGTAGGCTGACCAATGGAGGTCAATTTTAGGTTTACATACTCAAGGAGTGTATGGTCCTCGCGCACCGCAGCAGCTGTTTCTGTTTCTAAGCCTAGTTGTTTTTTTAAGTCCATGTGGTGATTGATTTTAAATTCTCTGATGAACTATTTAAACAATGATTTTATTGTTCGGAGAGGGCTTTGGCTTAGATTAAGTTATAGCTATTATATTGGCGTCAGTCGATTAGAGTGCAAGGCTAAGGGGGTATTGATAAGTTTGACTAATCTTTCATTATCAGAAATTAGATTTTTTAACTGTGTTACTATGCTGTCGATGACTGCCTAAAATAGTGTAAAACCGTGCTCTTGCTTAGCTGCGCAGAGGCGTTGTCTGGGATAAAGCGTAAAAGTGTGACGAGCGAATGTAAGTCTACCGCCTATCCGCCGACGCCGAGCAGATAAAGTATATTATATAGTACCGTGCCACGAATAAAAATAACCGAAGATGGCTAAGCATTCTGGACTGTTGCGCCAGTAGCTTTGCGATGTAGGTTATAAGATCTTGCCTGTTGACTTACAGTACACGAAGGCCGATCAGACAGACATCATCCATGCCTTTATTATCTGTGAAGCTTTGGACGGAATCGATCAAGCCTGCGATCATTTGGGGCAGATCGTCATTCCGGTGCGTTTCCAAAAAATGGAGCATGCGGGCTTCACTGTATTCTTCTTCGTTCATAGCGGCCTCAATCACGCCATCGGTATAGAGAATGATTTCGTCTTGGCGGTTTAGCTCGATGTAATCCTCAGTATATTCGACTTCAGCGAGTAGGCCCAGTGCGGGACCGATGTGTTTGCCGTCAAAGACGCGAGAGTGCTGCGCCGGGTCAGCTGGGGTATAAATACCATGTCGTGCCCCTGCTTGAATGTAGCTCAACTGTCTGCTTTCCAGGTTTAGGTAGCAGTAACTTGCGGTGGCAAAAATAGTTTGTCCTGACGCGTGCATTGATTCGTGCATCATCGAGTTGAGCCGCATCATGAAATCTGCAGGTTGCTCAGCGTAGGCGTGCAGTTCATTCACTGCGATCTGAATCATTGCGGTGACCATGGCAGCACGCACGCCGTGCCCCATGACATCTGCGATCAAGATTGCGGCACCGCCGCTAGTGGTTTTGTTGACCGAGAAGAAGTCACCACTGAGATGAAAGGATGGAATGTATTCAGTGGCAATTTGGAGTGCTGATACGCCTGTGGCATTTACAAAAGTGGGCACGCTGTCTTGGATCAGAGCGCTTTGTAAATTTCGGGCTAACAGTAGTTCGGCTTCCATTCGCTGGTGGTTTTTTTTCAACTCTTGATTTAGCTCTTTTTGCTCTGTGATATCGCGTGATAAGCCAAAGGATCCAGCTAAATAGTTGGATCGAGTATATAGAGGAAGTTTACGCGATGCGACCCAAACGTGTTCACCTTCCATTAACATATGCTCTTCTTTGTTTAGCTCTTTTGACACTCCGGTTGCGATCTTACGTTCATCTTCATAAGCTTCTTGTGCGTGTTCGGTATCAAAGAATTCGAAGTCTGTGTGGCCGATGATCTCGCTCGGGTCACTCTTGCCGCAACTTTCGACGAGGTAGCGGCTCACCGCGAGGAATCGGGAATTCCTATCTTTGAAATAGATATACTCATCCAGGTGCTCCATCATCGTTTGGAATAACCAGCGAGGAGATATGTTGTTAAGGTTGAAATTACCTGAGAACGAATTATCGAGTTCGAGTGAGTCTCGCTTGCGATAAAAGGCATAGACCTCTTGCAGGCCGTGCTGCACCGATTTTGCAGTATCTTTGCAGAAAAAAATGGAACGACCGACACGAGGATGGTGAGAGAGGTTTTCGACTTCTTTGGCAAAGGTCGCCTCGGGCAGAATAAGCAGTGCGACTGGCGGAAGGTTCCAATCAGAGATAGTCGCTGCCAAGCGGATTAGATTCTCGATTTTAGGGCCAACAATTAGCAGGTCAATTTGTAGGTTGGTTGCCGTGATTGGAAATTCGACTTCGAGCACCTCTTTATCCGAAAATTCTGGGTTAGAAATAATCTGCTGCGTTGTTGGCGCATCGCATCCGATATAACAAATTGGCATGGTAGTGTGTTTTACTTTTATGTTAGCCCTGTTCACCTGTCTGTCGATCATATCACTTCACATTTGAGGAAAAAGTGAATTGAGGGAACGCTGGAATTTTTCATTGCATCGCACACGCATGAATCCAGTGGCAGCGGGTGTCTATTCAGCTGACCGACCAGCTAGCTAATGCGTACCGTTACACTAGATCGCGTAGAGGATTCGTCCGTAGCGGTTTCCTTCTACGCAATCAGTGCTTTCGACTCAGTTCCTAGTGTCACAAAGAAGGCTTCGAACGCGTACGCCAACGCAAGACTGAGTTAACATTGCGACATTCTCTGGGGTGTAAAAACATGTCACTCATTGAAGCTGAACTGATCATGTAAGATCAATCCGCAACACTGCAGTTCATTTAAATACAGTTGAGTGACTTGAAAGCGTGTTCGCTGAGTTCGCGTTGTCGCGCTGCGAGTTCTGGTTCGCGGAGGTCTTCATCATAGGAAGGAATCATTGCCTTCATGCGATTGTGACCATCTTCGGTTTTAAGAGTATCTGAGAAGCAGCGTTTAATCACTTCGAGAATGATATTTGCAGATACCGAAGCACCGGGAGAGGCTCCAAGAAGTGCCGAAATAGAGCGGTCTTCAGAAGTGAGGACTTCCGTGCCGAAGTGGACGATGCCAGCGTCGCCGTCCTCTTTTTTGATTGCTTGCACCCGAATGCCAGCGTCGATGAGCTTCCAGTCAGCTTCGTCCGCGTCGGGGAAGAATGCTCGCAGCTCTTTCATGCGGGTCGCCATACTCTGGGTGCCTTGTTGCATTAAATAGCGAACTAGCGGAATATTATGGATTCCTACTTTGATCAGCGAAGCAATGTTATCGGTGCGAATCGATCGAGGGAGGTCGGTGATCTTGCCTTCGACGTGTAGAAACTTGGTGGTCCATGCCGCATATGGTCCAAACAAGATGGCTTTCTTACCATCAATGATGCGGGTGTCGAGGTGTGGCACTGCCATTGTCGGTGCAGCACCAGGAGACATGCCATAGACTTTAGCCATGTGTTGTTCGACGATTTCTGGCTTATCAGAAATGAGCCATTGTCCGCCAATCGGGAAGCCACCAAAGCCTTTGCTTTCTTTGATGCCAGACTTTTGCAGCAGAGGAAGACTGCCGCCACCTGCGCCGATGAAGATGAACTTCGCGGTGTTAGTGAAAGTTTGTTTGGTTTTGAGGTTTTTGACTGTGACTGTCCACAGTTCACCTGTCTTTGTAATGTCAGTAATACGGTGGCTGGTGGCGTAGCCACAGCCGTCTTGATTGCCCAGCCATGTGATTAGCTTAGCGGAGAGTGCCCCGTAATTGATGTCTGTGCCACGATCCATCTTTGTCACTGCGATGGGTGTATCATCACGCCCCTGCAGAAGCAGTGGTGCCCATTGACGAATGATTTCGCGATCTTCGGTGTAGGTCATCTCTTCAAAGAAGTGATGTTTCTTGAGGTTCTCAAAGCGCGAGCGCAGAAAGTCGACTTGCTCCTGTCCGTAGACAAAGCTAATATGCGGCACTGGATTGATAAAATCCTCGAGGTTTTCAATCATGCCGGTGCGGGCCGCATGCCCCCAGAATTGTTTCGAGTGTTCGAACTGATGGAAAATCTCGATGGCTTTGCTGACTTCGACTTCTCCGTCGGGACCGCGGTTCGGCGTGTAGCTAAGTTCGCAAATACCGGCGTGCCCAGTGCCGGCATTGTGCCAGCCATTGGATGCCTCTTTGCCAAATTCTTCTGTCATTTCGTAGAGCTGAATGCGTAGCTCAGGATTCAACTGCTTGAGCATAGAGCCGAGAGTGGCCGACATGATGCCACTGCCAATCAGTATGACGTCGGGATTTTCGATGTGGTTGGGACTTTTCATAATATATAAAACGCAGCTGTGTTATTTGCAGATCATTGAAAATTGGACTTTCGCTTCGGCCCAGATCACCTGATCGGCGGGCTCGAAGGTTTGCACCAGAGATGAATTGAGTACGATCGCGCGCCCTTCAGTGACGTCGGCAATGACGCCGTCGGCGAGCATTTGCACCATAATATTCCCTAGGCCAGTGGCTTCGACTGGGCACGCGGCAACTTTAACTCCAATCGCATTCGCAGCGAATTGATTGAGTAGATTGTCCTGACAACCACCGCCGACAATGTGCAGTGTAGTCGGTGCTTCATCGACATACTGCATCAGGCTATGCCACACTTGATTGTAACGTAGGGCGAGGCTTT
>JABJQI010000111.1 GCA_018663485.1 Opitutia bacterium | reverse complement strand
GCGCAAGCGCGGACGCCACGCAGGACCTCTCAGCTCTCAGCCCTCAAGTCTCTTCCCCCCTACTCGACGAACTTTAATTCGCCGCGATAGACCAAATGCGCCAGGCCATCGCCAGTCACATAGGTATCGAAGCCTTCGGTCTGTAGCACCCGCTCACCATCCACCTCGACGATGGACTCCTTCATTTGATAATCTTGGGTCCGCTTCAAATTCGAGGAAAGCCAGATCAGCCCACCATCATGCAGTACGCCCCAATAATTCTCGACCGTCTCGCCGGCCTTCACCTCTGAGAAATACTTGCCATCCTTCATCACCGACTTAGAGCGCGCACTCGAGATACCCACGTTCCGTTCCGACACCGCGACGCCATGTAGCACGCCCTCTTTCCACCAGTATTGCTGCTCCACTGGAAACGTCTCGGAATAACCAGACGTGGTTGAATGAATGGTAAAGTGACCCACCCAGCGACCTTCATAATTTTTTAAAGCACAAGCCAAATCCTGCGTTGCAACTGGCTGCTCGGGGACAACTGTTTCCTCTGCTTGCGCACACAAAGGCAAAACACCTAGGATCAACCAACCAAAACGACGCCACATCATGTCGAAAAAATGGGGGATCTCGCCCCTGTGGTGCAACTTATTTCCAACAAACGCTCAAACATACTTTTAACTTTGCGACTTGGCGAAGTTCAATCCTTCACACTTAATGCGACCATGATTTACGATTCCGAAAAGCTGCTTCTCCTCGCTGGCCCCTGCTCGCTCGAAAGCCTAGACACCTGTCGGCCCGTCGCCGAGGCCCTCGCTGCCCTTCAGCAACAGCACCCTAAGCTCAACATTCTCTTTAAAGGCTCCTTCGATAAGGCCAATCGCACATCGATCAATAGCGACCGTGGCACGGGGCTCGAAGCTGGGCTCGAAATTTTTCAAACCATCAAAGCAGAATACGGTTTTAAAACCATCACCGATATTCACACACCCGAGCAATGCGCCACCGTCGGTGCCGTCGTCGATGCGATGCAAATCCCCGCCTTCCTGTGCCGACAGACCGATCTACTGGTCGCCGCCGCCCAAACTAATTGCGCGATCAACGTCAAAAAAGGTCAATTCCTCTCGCCCTACGAAATGACCTTCGTGACGAATAAGCTCGAAGAAGCCGGCGCCAACGAGGTCTGGCAGACCGAGCGCGGCACCACCTTTGGCTATCAAAACCTGGTGGTCGACATGCGCAGCTTCAGCATCATGGCCGAAAACGGCTACCCGACCATTATGGATGCCACGCATAGCGTGCAACTCCCTGGCGCGGCCGGTGGCATCAGCGGCGGCCAACGCGAATTCGTGCCTGCCCTGGCCCGCGCCGCACTCGCCGCCGGCGCCAATGGCGTCTTCCTCGAAACCCACCCCAATCCAGAAAAAGCGATCTCCGACGCCGCTAGCCAAGTACCACTCAACGAACTCCCCGCGCTCATCGAAAGCCTGCTGCGCGTCTGGCAAGCAGTGCGATAGTTGATCGATCGATCATTCAACGACTAGCCCGCCACTCTGTTCCTTCACTTGCCCATAGGGCACCCAGTTCAGTCACCCTTCGCTTCGCTCAGGGCAAACCTTCGGTTCACCATCTTCGCACTGTCGTGCTTCGTCAGCCCTCAGCTCTCAGCTCTCAGCCCTCAGCTCTCAGCTCTCAGCTCTCAGCCCTCAGCCCTCAGCTCTCCAATTATGCGCATCACAGGCGGCACAGCTCGCGGCATTCAAATTAAAGCGCCCACTGGCGACACCACGCGTCCAGCGACGGATCGGATGCGTGAGGCGATCTTTTCCAGCCTCGGCGCCAGCGTCGAAGGTAGCCGCGTGGCCGATCTCTTCGCAGGCACCGGCGCCTACGGTCTCGAAGCCCTCAGCCGCGGTGCGATCAAAGCTACGTTTTACGAAATCGATAAGCAGGCCCTCGCCTGTATGAAGAAGAACCAGCAGGCCGTGCTGAAATGCTGTGGACTCGCCCAGAGCGCGGTCAACACCATCGCCCGCGATCTGTATGCACGCACCGCCGGTGGCGAACGCGCAGAGTTGATTTTCATTGACCCACCGTACGACAATATCCAAGCCAACTTAGCACGCATCTTTGCCAAAGCCGATGAACTCGCTAGCCTTGACGCCCGCGTCATCCTCGAGCTGCCAGGCAATCTCAATCCCGAGATCGCGGGCTGGAAAATCGTGCGCCGTTTCGGCCGGCCCAAGCGCGACACGCCGAACGCAGCCATTTTTGAGCGCAGCTAAACAGACGCCCACTCTCAGCCTAAACTCTCAACATCCACCCCCGGGGTGGCATAAATAGGCGCGAACTGAATCAAACTGAACACCGCGACCATCAATACCACGATCTGATTTTGCGGGTAATCCGGGCCAATCAGAAACAATTCGAACAAGATCGACGCTTCCGTCAATGCGAGGCCGACAATCAGCGCGCTCAACATCTGCTTTTGATCCTTTAATTTAGGGATCACCCACCAACGCACTATTGTCGCGAGGATAATCGGCACGAAGCAGAGCACCCAAAGCCAGCTCACCATCGGCTCAGCGGCATTGTCGCCCGAAGGAAAACCATCCTCCAACACAAAATGATAGGCAAAAGCCATCTGTAAAAAGACGAACCAAATGATCCACATGACCAACGCTTGTTGTTTCTGCATGCGATCACAATGGAAGTGCGCAGGCAGCATGCAATCTCATATCTAATTCAGTCGAAGGTTAGATGTAGACAGTTATAGGAGTGTGGGCGACTCGCCCACGTTGAGCCGATGTTGATGTAAATGAGGGCGACTCGCCCTCACTCCTTAGAATTACCATTCCCCAACAGTGACGATGAACCTAAAAAAACCGCACGCCCCAAAAGGAACGTGCGGTTTAGAAAATAATCTAAGCGGACCAACTATTTTGCTAATATACCTTTGATGTGCTCCACATAAGCCTCAGGTCCGCCGCGCTGGTAGCCGGTCTTCTCGATCAGCTCGCCATCTGGCGACAACACCAGAATTGTCGGAAAGCCGCGAACGCCGTACTGCTTCGCCAGCGCTTCATTTTGAGCCTTCAACTCAGTGGACTGCCCTTTACCGCGCGGAAAATCCAGCTCAACCAGCACTAACTCCGCCGCGGCATAGTCCTTAAATGCGGCTTCACCAAACACCTCTTTATCCAGTTTGATGCACCACCCGCACCAGTCTGAGCCGGTAAAATCAAGTAGCATCGGCTTGTTTTCAGCCTTGGCCTTGACCTTCGCAGCTTCGAAATCAGTCATCCATCCCTCACCCGCAGCTGAGGCCGACGCCGCCAGTCCGAGAATAACGACACAGAATAATGAGAGTGTTTTTTGAAATTTCATAGTATTTATATTGAATGTTGGACTGATAAGATACCAGCACTCGGCCCTTTATTCCAGCGCTTATTAAAATTTAGCGCCTCTAATCCAGCCGAACGATTTAACGGAACAGAAATTGCTATTGATGGATCTTAGATCTTTTATATCTATTAAACTATGAACTTCATCCTACTCATTCTCATTCCTATTGCCATCGGCCTGTGGGCTCAAATGAAAGTCAAAAGCGCTTACGGCAAATATGTGCAAGTGCCCTCGCGCGGACGCATCACCGGCCGCGAAGCCGCCCAGGCGGTGATGGAAAGCGCGGGCATCTACGACGTCGAGATCGTCGAGTGCCACGGCACGCTGACCGATCACTACGATCCGACCAATAAGCGCCTCGCTCTGAGCCAAGACAACTATCACGGCTCCAGCCTCGCTGCCCTCGGCGTCTCCGCGCACGAAGCCGGCCACGCCATCCAGCATGCGCAGGCCTATGCGCCGCTCAATCTGCGCATGGCACTGGTGCCTGTCACCAGTATCGCCTCACAGGCCCTACCTTTTGTTATGCTCGGTGGCTTTATGCTGTTCCACAGTCCCATGCTGATCAACCTCGGCATCGGCATTTATTTGATCCTGACCGTCTTTCAGCTGGTCACCCTGCCCGTCGAATTCGACGCCAGTAAACGTGCCAAAGCGCAACTCGTCGGCCTCGGCATCGTCGATCAAGACGAGATGGTCGGCGTCAACAAGACGCTCGATGCGGCCGCCTACACCTACGTCGCCGCCTTCGTCTCCAGCCTCGGTTGGTTACTCTATATGCTGATCGGCAACCGCGACTAGCCCAACCAGCATCAGATTTTTACCCAACGGCCCGTCTGCATCGATGGGCCGTTTTTGTGTACCGGTTGGTAGAATTGCCCCCGATATTTTACAAATTCTTGATTTTTATAAAATTGAAGAATTCCAAGGAATATGCAGACTACCATATCCCTCTATGTACCAGATGCTTACAAGAACACTAATTGCCGGCATTAGCTTTGCCTTGACCATAGTGCCTGCCTTCGGCGCCTACAAAGACGACGTTCGCTACACCGAACTCGCAAATGAATTAAACCTACGTGGAACAACAGTGCCATCAGGAGTCGGTGTAAACGTAACCCAAGTGGAAGGCCCTGAAGCAACCAACGCATATCTTCCCAATGCTCTAAATATTGAATTCGCAACTGTAAATATTGTCGATCAAGGCGGCTCTGGGCTGGCATCCAATCACGCGACATGGGTAGGCCGTAATTTATATGGCAGCAGCACATCACTAACGCCAGATATAGACACGATTGATGTGCATGACGCTAATGACTGGCTCAATGATTGGCGCACTGGAACACCTCCGATTGAGCCAAACCCTCTTCAAAATCAAAGTTGGGCAACTTGGCTGGAAGACTTTAGCCTCAATAGTTCCAGCATGACGCTAAGGATGGACTACGCCTCTGTCCGAGACTCATTTCTTCCGATAGTTGGACTGTATAACTCCGACTATGGTTCGCAAACCATACCAAGTGACATTCCAGGCGTCT
>JABJQI010000035.1 GCA_018663485.1 Opitutia bacterium | reverse complement strand
CTTACCGCTGGATGAACGCGGCAAGGTGGATCGTAAAGTGATGGAGCGGCTAATCGCTAAAAGTGAGCGAAAACTAGAAGGCTAGTGCGAGCGAGCATTGCATTTTTGGCCAGAGGGGGCAGCTTAGCTGGATATGAATAAAGCGGATATCGTTGACGTGTTGGAGGACATTGCCGTGCTTCTCGAACTCAAAGGGGAAAACCCGTTTAAAATTCGGGCCTATTCGACTGGTGCGCGAGTGCTAGAGACGATGGAGGCCGACCTGGGTGATTTGATCGAAGCTGGGCAATTGAGTGCGGTGAAAGGCATTGGCGCGGCGCTCGTCGAAAAGATTGAAACACTGCACGCCACAGGTGAGTTGGCTTATTATACTGAGCTGCGCGGCTCGGTGGCGCCGGGCTTGATCGAGATGCTTGAGATTCCGGGATTAGGCGGTAAAAAGGTTAAGAAACTCCACGATGCGTTGGCTGTGGAATCGATCGCTGCATTGAAGGCGGCCTGTGAGTCGGGTGAAGTTGAGGCGCTCAAAGGGTTTGGCAAAAAGTCAGCTGAGAAGATTTTGACCGGAATTGCGAATCGTGCGGCCTATGCGAAGCGACACCATTGGTGGACCGCTCGGGAGGTGGCGCAGCCGATTCTCGAAGGTCTGCGTGCATTGCCCCAGACTGAACGGGCTGAGGTGGCGGGGAGTTTGCGGCGCTTGCGCGAGACGGTTGGCGATTTAGATTTTATTGTGGCCTCGGCCGATCCGCAGCCGGTGATGGATTGGTTTGTCACACAGCCCGCCGTCGCAGAGGTGACTGCGCATGGAACGACCAAGTCGAGTGTGCGTTTCGAAGGTGGCTTGCAGGCGGATTTACGCGTGGTGCCAGCCGAGCAGTTTGCCTTCGCTCTGCATCATTTTACTGGCTCGAAGGATCATAATGTGGCGCTGCGCCAACGCGCGCTGGCGCGTGGCTTTAGTTTAAGTGAGTGGGGCTTGGTGCAGAAGGGTGGGGAGGGAGATCGGAACGCTGTTCCGAGGAGCGAAGCGACGACAAGACCGGGCGCGGAGCAAACCGGACCAAATGACTTATCTGCAATCAAGACGGAGGAGGAGCTATTTGAATTTCTCGGGCTTGCAGAAATCCCACCCGAGCTACGCGAGGGGCTCGGTGAGATTGAGGCTGCGGAGGCACAGCAGTTGCCAAATTTAGTCACGTCGGCTGATATCCGCGGCGTGTTTCATAATCATACCACCGCTTCAGATGGTCGCGGCACGATCGAAGAGATGGCAGCTGCCGCAGGAGCGCTCGGCTGGGATTACCTCGGCCTGGCTGACCACTCGAAGGCGAGTTATCAAGCCAATGGCTTAGATGATGCGCGCGTGTTGCGGATGATCGAGAGCATCCGTGCGTTTAATCAATCGGGCGCATCGTCAGTGCATGTCTTTTCCGGCATTGAGTGTGATATCTTGCCCGACGGTTCGTTGGATCTTGAAGAGAGTACACTTGCTGCGCTCGATTATGCGGTGATGTCGGTGCACTCTTCGTTCAGTCAGTCGGAGGAGGAAATGACGGCGCGCGTGATCCGTGCGATTGAGCATCCGGCGACGACCATGCTCGGCCACCCGACGGGACGTATCCTGCTGCGCCGTGAGCCTTACAAAATCGATTTAGCCAAAGTGATCGATGCAGCGATTGCCAATCGTGTGATCATTGAGATCAATGCTAATCCGCGGCGCCTCGACATGGACTGGCGGCTTTGGCGTAGAGCCGCGGAGCGTGGGCTGATGTGTTCAATCAATCCGGATGCCCACAGCATGGAGGGCCTGAGCTACTTCGATGCTGGGGTGAATATCGCTCGCAAAGGTTGGCTGGAAAAAGAGCAGGTTCTCAATAGCCGTGATTGCGCAGGTGTGCTGCGTTGGTTTAGTCAGCGCAAGTGATGGTTTGCTCAGGTTCAGGAAAGTTTACCTTGAAATTACAGAACGAGCCTAATATCAACTATATACCAGTTTAATAGTCTTTTACCCCAAAGACTCGGGCGGCAGACGCTCGCAGCGAACGGCTTACCCCAGCCGAATGCAAATCTGTATCAGAAAAAATGGAATTTGATCAAATAGTGGGGTTAGTATGCGGCATTCTTGCGGGAATGGTGGCTTGTAGGTTATTGATTGCTCGGCGTTTTGTGCGGCGTGAAGAGGCGCAGCGTTTGAAGTTCGATGTCGAAGCGCGTGAAGCTCAGTTGAAGCTGCGCGAAGAAAAATCGGTATGTGAATTGGATTTTAAGAACCGAGTGGCGGAGCTTGATCGCAGTATTGTCTTACGCAATGAGGAGCTCGATTTACGCGCACGTGAGCTCGCACGTACCAGCGACCGATACGCTCAAGACTTAAAGAAACTGGATGAGCGTGATCAAGAATTAATCCGTGATAAACGTGGCTTGGAGGATTCGGAACATGAGGCTGAGAAGACGCGGCGACTGTATCGTCTAAAGCTGCATCAGATTTCGCAAATGGATCAAATCGAAGCCCGTAAGTTGTTAATCACTACGACTGAGCGCGAATGCGAAAAAGAGATTCGTGAGCTACGGCACAATTTATTGAAGCGCTCGGATGCAGAGACGGCTGAGGAGAGTCGGCGTATTTTGATGGCTGCGATGCAGCGCATTACCAGCCAGCCGATGAATGATGCGACTGCGACGGTAGTGGTGTTGCCGAGCGAAGAAATGAAGGGGCGCATCATTGGCCGTGAAGGGCGTAATATCCGCACCTTTGAGCATGCCACTGGCACGACGCTGATGATTGATGAAACGCCGGACTCGGTGCTCATTTCATGCTTTGATCCGGTGCGGCGCGAGATCGCCCGTATTGCCTTGGGCGCATTGCTGCGCGACGGTCGCATTCACCCTGCGAGTATCGAAGAAGAAGTCGAGAAGGCGGTGGAGGCAATGAATGCCAATGTTATCGATCTGGGTGAAGCAGCGGTACGTAAACTACGCCTCAACGATGTGCATCCCGATGTGGTGGCACTGCTCGGCAAGTTGCATTATCGCCTTTCGAATAATCAGAACACTTTGGCGCATTCCATCGAAGTAGCCAATTTGTGCGCACTGATCGCTGCCGAGATCGGCCTAGATCCAGTGATCGCCAAGCGTGCGGGGCTTTTTCACGACCTAGGTAAGGCTGTGGATGAGGAGTATCAGGGCAGCCATGCGGCTGTCGGTGCGGATATCATTAAACAGCACGGCGAGGACCCGCGCGTTGTCAATGCAGCTGCGGCGCACCACAAGGAAGTGCCCGCCGAGAGTGCCTATGCGGGCTTAGTGATGGTGGCGGATTCGCTGTCTGCAGTGCGTCCCGGAGCCCGCGCGTCATCGATCGATGGCTTTATTCAACGTGTGCGTAGCATTGAAGATATTGCCAAACAGCAAGACGGCGTTTCCGATGCGTATGCGATCCAGGCAGGCCGCGAGGTGCGCGTGATCGTCGAACCACTGAAGGTGGACGAGGATGAGGCGCGTAAAATCGCCCTGCTGATTCGTGGGCGGATTGAGGAGGAATTGAATTATCCAGGCGCGATTGAGGTTACCGTGATTCGTGAGCAACGTTTTACCGAAACGGCGATCTGATCAAGCAATCCCCCCATTTTATAGAATAGAATTTTTTTTTCAGAATCTCGTCAGCCCGCATCCATGATTAGCAGCGTATTATTTTGTCCCTTCTTATATCGCATTGCAGTGCGTTGCTGCGCAGTGCTTGGCCTCTTTGCGGCATTGCTGAGCGGCTCGCTGTTGGCGGCGCCCCAAATCGTGTCCCTGAGTAGCGGTGAGCGACTGGTGGGCGAAGTATTGCCACAGTCGAATGATCAAGTGCTGGTCTTGAAGTCGAATTTACTCGGCGAGATGACGATTCAGCGGGCGCAGATCGTAAAAATCGAACCGCAGGTAATACCAGCGGCGAAGTTAGCCAGTTCGGCTAACGCGGATTCGAGCAAGGCGGCACTGAAGCAAGTCAGTAATCAAGTCGCGATTGCAGAGAAGATGACTGAGGTGGAGCAACTGCTAGGAGAAGAGCAACCCTTGGTCGACAAGCTCTTCGCATTTAAGGCACCTAAGGCGTGGGATGGT
>JABJQI010000059.1 GCA_018663485.1 Opitutia bacterium | reverse complement strand
TAATTATTAAACGGGATCGCCAGGAGTGCGAAGATACAAAAAAGCGCCATCAGTAAACCAATCACCAGCGTCTGCATACTCTCAGCCATATCCGCCTGACGTCCCTCGAACTTCCACGACAATCCAGGAAAGTCCTGCATCAGGGCAGGCATGACCGTGGCTTCCAAATCGTTCATGATCGGCCCAACATCGCCATCACTAGTCGTCTCGGCGGTCACCTCAATCACGCGGCGGCCATTGTTGCGCTCGATCACTGTAAATGCACGACCACGTTCAATATCCACAGCATCCAAAATCGGAACCTCACCGCCCTGTGGGCTCAGCAGCACTAAATTCTCAATATCGAATTCCGATGTGCGTTGAGACTCTGGTAAGCGCACCATCGTCTTCACCTCATTGCGCCCGCGTAACTGCCGCAGCGCTTCTGCTCCATAAAAACTGTGTCGAATTTGCTGCGCAATCGAACGAGCATCCAAGCCCAGTGCCTGCGCCTCTGGCTTCACCGTAAAGTCGAACTGAATCTTACCGAGCTGCACGCCATCGTCGACATCCTTAATTTGGGCAAAGTTTTGCAAGGCCCCAGCGACTTGTTCGCCTGCGGCATCGAGAGTGCTAATATCCCGATGGCTCAGCTGAATCGTCAGGCCTTTTTGTCCACCACCAGGGCCGCCGCGGTCGGCTTGAAAGTTGACTGAATCGACGCCCGCCACCGAGCCCATATTCGCACGCCATTTGCTGGTAAAAGTAGCGGTACTGACAGGCCGAACTTCGGGATCTTTCAGATAAACGCGCATATTAAATTGATGGCTACCACCATTGCCCAGATTGAGGAAAACCCCTTCCGCTTGCTGAATACCACCATTCTCAATAATCGTTTTGCGCGCGGCCTCGCCCATCATTTTGGCCACCACTTCAGTCTCTTCAACTGGCGCACCGATCGGCAGGCGAGCCGAGGCATATGCATAGTCCGAGTCTGGCCGCTCAATCTGAATGATACGAATACGCCCACTTTGCACGTAGCCAATAGTCATCAGCAGCACTGCGACACCGACCGCCACGACTAAATAGCGATTGCCGAGGAATTTGCCCAATAAAGGACCATAGAGATCACGCACAAGATGCGCGAACCAATGACTAAATCGTTGCTGAAAGCCGTGTAATAAGCCGCCGAAACCGCTCCGCTTAATATCTTTTTGATGCGATAAGTGAGCAGGCAAAATGTAGAGCGACTCAATTAGCGAAACCGCAAATACCGCGATCACCACGATTGGAATCGAAGCAAAAAACTTCCCCATCATCCCTGGCACAAAGAGCAGCGGCATGAAGGCCACAATGTTGGTCAAAACACTAAAAGTGACAGGCATTGCCACTTCCCGCGTGCCAACAATCGCGGCTTCATAAAACGGTAGACCTTTTTGGTGCCAGCTATAAATATTCTCGCCCACCACAATCGCATCATCGACCACGATCCCCAAGGTGATGATAAACGCGAACATACTGATCATATTAATCGTAGCGCCGAAAAACGGCATGATCAAAAACGCACCTAAAAATGAGATCGGAATCCCCAGCATCACCCAAAACGCAAGTCGTGCTTCGAGGAACAGCCCCAACACGCAGAATACCAGCACCAGACCAAAGAAGGCATTACGCAGCAACAGTTCCGCACGTTGCTCAAACATCTTCGCCTTGCTGTTTAAGATACCGACGTGCACTCCCTCTGGCAGCGTTAACTTCAACTCTTCGACCGCTTCAGCCACCGCGGCCGCGACTTTACCTGGCGTCTGATCACCCACTCGATACACATCGATCTTTAGTGCGCGTTGTAAATCGATCGTCGCCTCACCGTTTGCATCCTGTACCACACGGCCATAGCGCGCATAGCGATCTGTCTCCTGAAACCCGTCAATTACCTTGGCAATATCACCCAGATAGACCCGCGAACCATCAGTATGGGTGACAATCGGGATACTTTCAAACTCCTCCGCCCAATCACGCTTCTCAGTCACGCGCACCAGAATCTCACCACCAGATGTTTTAACACCACCACCAGGTAAATCCACCGCAGCATTACGCACACGTGAGGCGATCGCGCCTAAGGTCAGCCGATATTCACGCAAAGCCTGTCGATCGACTTCAATCGTTACCTCGTAATCGCGCACACCAACCAACTCCACCTGAGTCACATCCGAGCTCTGTAAAATACGATCTCGAATCAGCTCTGCGGCCTCTCGCATCGTCCATTCACTATGCGAGCCATAGATCACTAAATCCAACACATCGCGCCTGTAACTGGAGACCGACACCTTCGGCTCCTCAGCTTCATCTGGAAAAGTGCGAATTCGATCAATCTCATTCTTAATATCAGCATAAAGCTGCTGTATGTCCTGCCCAGAGACGACTTCTGCATTGACTGAACCGCTCCCCTCATTCGCATTTGAGATAATTTCATCGATGCCATTCAACGATTGAAGCGCTTCCTCAATCGGCAAAATAATTCCCTCCTCGACTTCCTCAGGCGAGGCTCCGGGGTAGCTTACCGAAATTCGCACACGGTCCAAATCCATTTCTGGAAAAAATTCTTTAGTTGTGCGAAAGCTGACAATCAAGCCGCCTACAACGAGCGCGAGCATGAGTAGATTCGCCGTCACCGAATGGCCGGCCATCCATGCGATCGATCCTTTTTGCCGTAAAAACGAACGAGACGATGCGTGCTGATTTTTCATAGCAAATACGTAAATCTAAATTAACGCATCGAGGGCCGATCGGACAATTCAGGAAGCGGCGGCGCGTCGCCAGCGACGATCACAGCCATACCATCCGCAGCAAAGCTGAGTGATGAGGTAATTAACTGCTCGCCTGCAGCGAGCCCCTGCCCGATCACTACCGTGTCGCGATTTTTCCACAGTACCGACACTGGCCGAATCTCCAGCGTCTTGTCTGGTCGGCGCAACCAGACATGGTCGCCATTGCGCAAGGTCTCACGCGGAATGAGAAACGTGTTTGGCATTTGATAACCCACCAGATCGACGGTCACATACGCACCCAATAATAATTTAGCCCGGCCAGCGTTCTCGGGCTTTAATCCCAGTGGGTCATTCACCTCGACTAAGACACGCGCCATACGGCCATTAGGGTCTAAGTCGCCAAGTAAACTAATAATACGTCCTGTCAGCGGTGACTCCGATCCACTGAGGCTGACCAATGCTTCGCCGCCAGGGATCTCCAACACCGGCAACCGATTCACAGGAATCGACACTCGCACGTAAAAGCTATCCGTCGAAACCACATGTGCAACATCGCTACCAATGCCCGCCAGAGAGCCAACCTCAACAAACTTCTCCAACACCTGCGCATTAAACGGTGCAGTAATCTCGGTACGCGACAAATCCAAACGCGCTCGATCAACCGCCGACTGCGCACTCCGCTGCATCGCTTGCGTCTGTTTTAACTGTGGTTCACGCAGCGCTAAAGATGAACTCTCTGCCAAGATATCGCTGGATTCACCAAGCAACTGCCACTCTCGACCTGCGACTCGTTGAAAGCCCATCTCCAATTCCAACTCTGCCTCGCGTAGCGCCAGGGTGCTCTGTGCCTGCGCTAGCTGCAGCTTATAATCATCAGCTTCGACTTGTGCGAGAACAGTGCCCGCAGCGACATGCTGGCCTTCTAAAAAGTCCGCTGCTATCTCGACCACTTGGCCACTGACTTGTGCCTTCAGCTTTACCTCACGGGCAGCAACCACGAGCCCCATACCCTCGACACGAACGCCGGCATTTGCAACAATCAGCGGCTCAATATCGACCAGCACTTGCATGGCACGAGGCTGGCGTTTCTTTGCCTCAGGTCCACTCGCCTTGAGCCCCGCCATGACGAGACAAGCAATACCAATGATAACAAGACAAGTGATAAAAATTATGAGTTTAGACTTCATAGCTTAAAGGTCGGGAGTTGTCCGCCAAGCGCTTGATGCAGCGCAATACGGGCTTTAAATAAATTAGCAACTTGGCTGATTTCATCGCGCTCAAGATTTTGCACTGAGACAAGAGATGAAATGACATTTAAATAATCACTCAGCCCATTGGCGTAACGATTGCGCGCAGCAGAAAGCGTCTGCCGAGCGAGACCAAGCTCCGCTCGGAGTGCTTCCAGTTGCTCACGAACTTTCCGCTCCAGCATCAGCGCATCTTCAACTTCCTTAAAGGCAATCAGCACTGTCTGCCGATAGTTTGCGACTGTCTCGTCGACGACTGTCAGCTGTTTTTTAACTTCCAGCTTGCGACGTCCGCCGTCCAGAATCGGTGCAACAATGCGTCCAGTAAATTTACCAAGCCAGTCGTCGAACAGATCTTCAAAGTCCTCTACTCCAGTCGAAGCACTTAGACCAAGCGAAACACTCGGTAAACGATCTGCTTTTGCAAGGGCGACATTCCAATCCGCCGCCTCGATCCGTCGCAACGCGGCACGTACATCAGGGCGTTGCTCCAGCAAATCGCTCGGCACCCCGACGCTCGGCATCGGTGCCAGCGTCGGCGTGGTTTGCCAATCGATCTGCAACGGCTCAGAGGCAGCTTGGCCTAATAAAAGGTTGAGCGCATGTTGCGATGCGGTGCGTTCCGCCTCCGCGCGTGGAATATTAGATCGGGTACGAGCGACGCTCTGCCGCTGCTGATAGACGTCCAAGGAATTTGCCTGTGAGTTCCGGAAACGCAGCTCAATCAACTCCAACTGTGTACGGTTAATCTCCAACTGCTGTTGCAGCAAGGCAACACGATGCTCCGCCTCAATAATCTCAATCCAACGATTTGCGACGTTCGCAGAGATCGTCAACGCAGTGCTTTGCAAATCATCGGCCGCGGCCACCGCGCGTGCTTCAGCCGCACTTTGAGTCGAGCGAATCTTGCCCCAGAGATCGAGATCATAATTTATGTCCAACCCGGATTGGTATTGATTCGAAGCCGTATCACCCTCGTTGCGCCACGTGCGATCATAGCCTGAGGTAAGCGATAGCGCTGGATATAAATTGGCGCCCACTTGAAGTGCCGCGGCTTCTGATTGACGCAGACGTGCCCACGCCTGCGCGATATTTAGGTTGTCTGTAAAGGCACTCGCTTGCAACGCGTCGAGATCGCTGCGATTAAATGCGCTCCACCACACCGCATCCAGTACCACAGTTGGAGTTGCCAGCCTCGAGCCACTAAATGCTGATGGCAACGCTTGTAAGTCTGCCGACTCGCGTTGGGCCGCAGTGTAACAGCCCGAAAGAATCAATACAGGAGCCAAACACACAGCTAAGGTTTGAATTAAAGTCGCTTTCATCACTGCTTATTTGCCTCCAACATACCCATAAGTCCTGCCAGTGAAAATTGATAAATATGCTCTGCAATCGTCTCTGGATTCGGCAGGCACAACTCCGGGGTCGCACCCATTTTACGAATCAAACGAGTAAAGTTATAAAACTGAAATTGAGCAACGACACTGACCATTGCCAAGTGCACCTGCTGCGCCGGGACCCTCGGTCCCAGAATACTAAAAACGATGTTCGACATCTGTGCCTCGTTTTGACTGATCAGCTCCGAAAAAATCATATCGATTGCAAAAGTCGGCTCGGCGAACTCCTTTGCAAGCATCCGGCGTAAATATCCGGCGTCCGAGCGGCTGAAAATCTGAGAAATCAACGCCGCAATATGGTGCCGCAGGCGCTGCTCGGGCGACACCCCCTCGTGAACCAATACCACTAGAAACGCCGCATTGGTCTCCTCTGAAGCAACTCGGAGCACTGCCACATAGAGAGCTTGCTTATTGCCAAAATGGTAATTCACCGCCGCGATATTCGCCTCAGCCTGCTCAGAAATGGCTGCCAGCGTGGTCTTCTCGAAGCCACGCTCAGCAAACAAGGTCATCGCCACCTGCAACAAACGCCCGCGCGTTTTCTGTTCTTTAGCTACTCCCATCGCTTCAAATTAAATGATTTAAACGTACACCTGAATCTTTTGTTTTAAAAAATGCAAATAAAGTTCTACGGCCTAGTATTGAGCAGTTCATCGAAAACCGCCAAACCGCTACTCCTGATTCATCAGAAAGCCTAAATGATGTAGTAGTTGCTGATTTAGCGAAGTGACGATCAACACTGATGTGGCGAAAAAGATGATGACTGCATTCGCGACCGCATCACTAAGTCCAGAATTTGCATACTGCGATAAACATCAACAAAACGATCGGGCAGACCACTTTTTTGACTGAGCAACCTATCAGCGCATCCGTACACAATGAATGCATCAGACTCATAGGCTCTCGGCTTTTAAGATGCAGCGTAACTTGCAAACAGGTCAGTCGCGCCCTTAAACCCATAAAATAAGATAAAAATGTTGCAGCCCCCGTTAATGAGAGTAGGTCTCATTAACATCTAAAGAACCCTCTTGTCACACTGCTATTTTCGCTTGAGCCCGTAATACCGCACAACACAAACAATACACTTCATTGAAGCGCACGCATACAGGCATCGCACTGCAAGGCAATCAACCAGGCCTCACAATATCCTGCCCATTTCAGCCTGCGCAAATACTGAGTTGGAACGACTCACACAGTGAGTTTTCTGGCAGACTGGTATCAATCAAAGAAGGCCTTGATTACCTCAGTCTGGAACTCCGCATTGATAGCCCACTATCGATCAATATTGACTTTACGGAGGAACGCTTAGTACTCGGATACGTGAACTCAGGCTGGGCAAAAGCAGAGGCAATCCACGGCAACGTCGAAAAACTCGAGCCCGGGCAATGGTTTCGCTTTTCTAGTTCTGCATTATGCCTTGACCGCACCAGCGCAGAAACCGCCCACATCGATTTGATTCTCTGCTCACAGGAGCTCACTCGTTTGCTGGTGGATATTGGTACAGATGCCGAGCGACTCACAGACTTCGAACAGTTCGCCAATGGAGCCGTCGCGGTACCCTTCAACAGTGGACAAATGAACAGCAACGCATTTGAAGCCTCTAGGCAGATCGCAAACTCATCGATCGATGGACTTCGTCACCGCCTGCAACTCGAATCGAATGTGCTTTCATGGATCGCCGAAATCGTGAGCCAATCAAAAAAAAGCGATCCATTTAACCGCACCCTAAATGCAAATGACCGCGATGCAATGACTCGAATTATCGAGGAGATGCGCAATGATCCGGGTCGCGAATATTCAATCAATGACCTTTGCAAGCTTAGCTGCCTGAACGAACATAAATTAAAATTGGCGTTCAAAAGCACCCTCGGCAAAACTGCGTTTACGTTTTTACGTGAAGTTCGAATGAACCATGCCGCCGAACTATTAAAGAATGATCGACTTAGCGTGATTCAAGTCGCGAACGAGGTGGGATATTCAAACGCCAGCCATTTTGCCAGAGCTTTTAAAGACCGACACGGCTTGCTACCGAAAGCCTATCAATGCCTACAAAGGCTATCATAAGTGCAGCAAACGAACGACATGCAGGGAGTGCCTAGGCAGTTGAGCTCAATCAGTGTTCGGTCACCTCAATTAAAAAACACCCAACATGAGGGTGAGTTAGCGGCCTCGTATCAGCAAACTGCAATACATATCACAAGGATGATCGATCACATCCTCTACAAGTCCTAGCTGCACCAATACTCCTTTGCGCATGATCGCTATACGATCAGCAAAATGACGCGCATCGGCAGGATCATGTGTGACTAAAACGCCAGTGATTTTTTTCTGATGTAAGATAGCACGTACCTGTTCACGCAAATCCGCAGTGAGCGCTACGTCTAGATTACTATAAGGCTCATCAAGTAAAATTATATCGGGCTTGGCGGCTAATGCTCGAGCCAATGCGACACGCTGACGCTCTCCACCAGATAATTCATGCGGGTAACGTTGGAACTTCCCATCTAGTTGCACCAATTTCAGATACTCTTCAACTCGATCTTGGAGTTCACTTTTGGGTAACTGCCCCATTGCATACCCTAGGTTTTGAGCGACCGACATATGCGGAAAAAGTGCTCCTCCTTGAAATACGAGTCCAATTCGGCGTTTTTCTGGAACCACCCAATCTTTATCGCCAAACAAACATCCACGGTTAGTACGAATCAAGCCACGATCCGGAATTTCTAAGCCTGCGATCATACGTAGCAAGGTGGTCTTACCGCTGCCACTTTCACCGACTAAGGATAACAGCTCGCCAGCAGCCACACGAAAAGTGACATCCTGCACCGCAGGAACATTGTTCCCTGAAAAAGATTTGGAAATATTTTGTACTTCTAACATGATTGACGCGCCTCTTTATCAACCCAGCGCTCAATCACAAGCAAGCCCCAAACCCCTAGCGCAATAATCAATAAAGAAGGTAGCGCACAGTCATAAATGTAACCCTCTTTGGCAAAGCCGAATGCAAAAGTCGCTAGTGTTTCGAAATCACTTGGACGTAGGACTAAAGTAAGCGGCAGTTCTTTCATGATATCGATAAAAACCAATGTAGCACAGGCCAAAACATGCACACGCAACAATGGCCAGTGTATGCGAATCAGACTTTGCCAGTTCCCTTGCCCAAGCGTACGAGACGCTTCATGTAATGTGGAACAAACACCCTGCATGCTAGCATTCAATGGCTGATAAGCGACAGTCATGAAGCGCACCATGTATGCAAAACTAATGGCGAACAAACTGCCGCTCAGAACCAGCGATAGCGATAAGTCGGATAACAACTGGTCTATGCCGCCTAACAAGGCCATGACTCCAATAGCAGTCACCACACTCGGAATAGCATAACCAAGTGTTGAAGCCTGCACCAATTTGCACACTTGTGAATGGCGATGGACTCGGACACTAAATGCTAAGAAAAAGGCAACTAAACTGAGCAAAAGCGCAGTGATGGAAGCCAAAGTTAGGCTGGTGAGTGCTTGTTTGAAAAAAACTGCAAAATTAAAGCCCTCTGTCGCAACGACAGCCCAATAGCCTAAACGTAATACTGGGAATACAAATCCAACAATCACCGGCAGCGCACAACAAAGTACCACGCCCCAAGCACCTCTCCATTGCAGCCGAACGCGTCGGTGCGTAAAGTTGGCCTGCGCGCCTTCAACATATCGCAGGCGATTGCGTTGCCAGACCTCGACAGCTAATATTACAAATACGATCACCACCACAATCACCGCTAAACGTAAGCCCGAGGCGCGATCTCCGAGTCCAAACCAAGTGCGAAAAATACCCTCAGTCAATGTCGGGACACCAAACAAATTCACCGCACCGTATTCATTCACCACCTCCATCACAATCAGGCTCAGGCCGGCAATTAAAGTCGGTCGCGCCATGGGCAAGGCAATCCGCCTAAAAATTGAGCTCGGTCGTTTCCCAAGCATTCGACCTGCCTCAAAATAAACCCCCTGCTGCTTGGAGAAAGCCGAACGTAAACCCAAATACAAATAAGGATAAAGCACTGAGCTTAGCAAAAGGATCAACATACCATAGCGTATCAAGCGCTCGACCCACTGCGAGGCATCAAATCCCCACATCTGACGAACTTTAATAATCAGCGGGATCGACCATTCTAATACATCAAAATAAGTAAATGCCGACGCAAAGGTCGGCACTGCCAGCGGCATGACCAATGCCCACTTCCAAAAGCGTCGCGTAGGAAACTCGTACGTCGCCACAAACCATGCCGTCGGCAGCGCGAAGAGAATACTGACTAGACTGACGCCCAATACCAGGATCAGGGTATTTAACAGATAGCCAGACAGCACCGTGCTCACCAAATGCTGCCATTCTTGAGTGGGCTGAAAAACTCCGATAAAAACAGCGATCAGTGGAGCGAGTAACATCAGCGCACACAACACCACTAAACCCGACCAAAGATCGATTCGCGGTCCCCGAACGCCTTCGGAACGTAGAGTTACTCCCATCCGGCTTGATTGAAACAGCGTATTGCGTCTGCATTCAGCTCGCCCAATCGAGCCAAGCTGATCGGATCCGCCTTAAATGTCCCCCATTGCTCTAGTAGCGGCGACCATTTAATATCTGACACGACGGGGTATTCATAGGTAGCCCCGGTGAAGGCGAGCTGCGCTTCATCCGTCGCTAAATACTCTAGGAATCTCTGTGCTGCTTCGACTTGATCACTCCCGGCAACCAGCCCAGCACCACTGACATTTACATGAGTGCCGCGTGCCGCTTGATTCGGAAAAAAAACCTTCAACTGTGCGGCGACAGCACGATCTTTCTGATTATCCGAATTTGCCAACAGCCCAAGGTAATAGGTATTGACGATTGCTACATCCGCTAAGCCAGCAGCGACCGCACGCATTTGATCACGATCACTTCCTTGCGGTGTACGCGCCATATTTTGACGGACAGCCTTCGCCCACTGCAACGCTTGCTGCTTGCCGTTGGCATCGATCATAGAAGATAGCAAAGATTGATTATATACATTTGCAGAAGAGCGCACAAGCAGCCGGCCACGCCATTCAGCACTAGCAAGGTCTTCATAAGAACTCAGTTCATCCTCACTGACACGGTCCGGCGCATAAACAAGCACGCGTGCACGCTGAGTAAAACCAAACCAATAGCCCTCAGGCTCACGCAGGTTGGCAGGCACGCGCTGTTCCAAGAATAGCGACTTTAGCGGCTGTAACACACCTGCCTCGCGCGCCTGATGTAAACGTCCCGCATCTGAGGTAATCAGAATATCTGCGGGCGTCTGATCTCCCTCGGCCTTTAAGCGCTCGAGCAAAGCACCCGCCTTACTTTTCACCACTTTAACCTCAATGCCAGTCTGCTCGGTGAATTTATCAAACAGCAATACATCACTTTCGTAATGCCGGTAACTGTAGATCGTCAATGCATCTGCCAGCGACGCTGAGCAGAATAAAAATAGACTGAGAGTGTAAAGGACGAGCGCTTTCATTGTGATAAAAAAGAATAATAAACAAGGGCATAGCCCTCTGTACGAGAATAACAAGACTAACAAATAATCACCACAAAAACTACACCAATCAGGAGTAAAATAACTCCATCGCGGAGATAAACTAAGCCACGAATTACCTAAATCAGCTAATTTTGCTCCGCGCTCGGGCAGAAACTGGAGCAGTCATGTGCTAATATTCGTCACAAAATACCGAGCTGATAGGCTTGCTTCCGAGCAAATCAAACTATGAGATTTTGTCTCAACTTCAAAGAGCCCGCCATGGAAATCCACAAACACATCTATATCAACAGCTTTGCCATCCTTAGCCTCGCGATTTCGGCATCTGGATCGGTCGCCCTCGAATCCACCCGCACTGCGGTGAAGCAGTGGGTTGCGACAGAAAAAGCGTGCTCCAGCGAAGCCATCCTATGGCAAGAAGCTCAAATCCTGCTGAATGACCTCACCCAAGTCACCCACGCGGAGATCGCGACACTCAATCAATCAATCAAGGAAATTGAAGTGACGACGACGAGTGCAGATGCCGTGCGTGTTGATTTAGTCAACGAACAACAAACACTACAGATAGCCCGCCAGCAGATCTCAAAATTTCTCATCGAAATTGAGCCAAAGTTAACCGATTTAAGGCCGGCACTGCCCGGACCGCTTAGCACTAAACTCACCAGCCTGTTTCAACGCATTCCAAATGATTCCAGCAACACGACACTTGGGATCGCCGAGCGCATGCAAACTATCGTTGGCATTTTAAATACAATTAACAAATTTGACCGCGCCATTACCGTGCATGAGGAAATTCGTACGCTTGGCGACGGCAGTCAGGGCGAAGTGGAAAGCGTCTACGTGGGCTTAGGCGTCGCCTACTACCGCACACGTTCTGGCGACGACGCCGGCTATGGGCAACCGCACATCAGCGGTTGGCAATGGAACTCTCAACCCGAACTATCCGCCGCAATTGCCGAAGTCATTGCGATCGCCAACAATAGCACACAAGAAGCCCGTTTCATCGCACTTCCGGTCGAGCTGCAAAATTAGTGCCTGTGATCTCTTTAAAATCTATACTCTTCCTCAGCTTTAGTTTACTCGCCCTTGCGACTGCATCCTTCGGCCAAGATCTCGCCAGCCTACAGGCAACTCAGCAGTCCAAACTCGATGATGCCGTACGCCGTCTGACTGCACAGCGCCTGCAAATCAATGAGCAACAGATCCCATTGGCTCGCAACCTGCGTCAGCTCGAGGTACAAGCCAAACAACTGCGAAAGGCACTCAGCGAAGCACGCAGAGCAGACGACAGCCGCAGCCTGAATCTGAAAACACTTCGCAACAACGTCGAAGCACTTCGTCAAGAGTACAACTACATCACCAGCTCCCTACTTAGTGAATACAATAGCAGCTACGAAAGTAATCTGTCAGTCGGCGAACTGGCCAATTACGGCGAAGACATTCGAGCGCTCAACCTGCTACTCGAAAATCCGGATGCCACTCGCAGTGATCGCCTCGAATCCTCGCTAAGCCTGATCAACGACTCAGTCGATCGCATTAATGAGCTGCTCGGCGGCAAGCGTTACGCGGGACAGGCACTCAACTCCGAAGGTCGTTTAACCAATGGGCAATTCCTACAACTCGGGCCACTGCTTTATTTTAGCGGCGATGAATCAGGAATCATCAAGGAAACCAAAGCACTGCAGGCTCGTATTCATTTAATTAATACAGAGTCATCCACTCATATCGCCGCAATCTCTGAAAGCGGCAAGGGCAAACTGCCTATGGACCTAAGCCTAGGCAATGCACTGGCGCTACAAAGTACCAAAGACAGCCTGCTGGTACACTTACAAAAAGGCGGCATCTGGGCCTATCCAATCATCCTATTTGCATTGGTAGCAACCATAGTCGCACTGTTTAAATTCGTGCAGATAATGACAATCCGCCAACCCGCACCGAATACGATTTACGACATTGCCAAGTTACTGCGCGCAGATAAACAAACTGAGGCCTTACAATTGGCCCAAGCTCAACCGCTTCCCGCCCGTGAAATGTTGGAACAGGCAGTCGAGCATAGCGATGAGTCGATCGAACTAGTCGAAGAAGCCATGTATGAGTCGATGCTCAATACACAGCCAAAACTGGAGCGTTATTTAAATATTATCGCAGTCACTGCATCGGTCGCCCCACTGCTCGGACTACTCGGCACCGTGACGGGCATCATCAAGACTTTTAACCTGATGCGCGTGTTTGGCGCGGGCGACCCGAAACCACTCATCTCTGGAATTTCTGAAGCACTCATTACCACCGAACTGGGCCTAGTATTGGCCATCCCCGCACTGATCATCCATGCCCTACTCGCACGCAAGGTGTCTGGCGTCATGGCCCATATAGAAAAGCTCTCAGTCGCACTGCTCAACACCCTGTCTCGAAATAAATAAGCCCCGCTCACAGTGTTCAACAACCCTCACAGCCTTTATCTTGAAGCCCTACGCGTTTGGACCGCAGGGGGTTGGCTGATGCTACCATTATTAGGCTTAGCAGTCTTCATGTATTACACTGCGCTGGATCTTTACTTACGCCTAAGGATGCACTTTTTACTACGCAGTCAGGTATATCAACTCTC
>JABJQI010000055.1 GCA_018663485.1 Opitutia bacterium | reverse complement strand
TATTCGTCCTGGCTCGACTACCACACGTAAGTTGTATTTCGCAGAAGCAAGCTGGTCCGGAAAGAGCTTTTCGGAATTCACTGGCGACGGATTGGATTGGCTCAATGATTTCCAAGATCCAACCGAACTGCGTTTACTGCTCATTTCCACCACCAACCCCGATCTTTCACTGCCAGATGAATTAGACAACGATGACAAATTCAATGCATTCTGGGACGATTGGGCAGTTGGCAGTGATGGCGACCCGGCGTCTGGCGATCCGGCATCTGACGATTGGGCGGATTACGGCCTCAGCAGCACCGAATGGGAAGGACGCGCAACCGAACTCAACGTGCAGCGCATCGATCTGCGCGACTGGCTGTGCACGGTGGTGATTGAAAACCGTAGAGCAATTGAGGAGGACAGTGGAGCGGATCTTAGTTCGGCATTAAGCTCGGCGCTAGGTTTCTGGGATCGGGGCTCCGTGTCAGTGTCTAGTACCAACCTTCAGGATGCTGCATTTATCATACAAGCACGGGACACTACTGAGGACCTCAACCAGAACAATTTGCTCGATTCGGGAGAAGACGCGAACGGCAATGGAGTCTTAGATAGCGGCGAAGACCTCAATGGCAATGGCGTTTTGGATAGCGGCGAAGACCTCAATGGTAATACCTTCTTAGATCATCCCGCACAAATCTACTCCTATGTGGAGGCCGTCATACAGACTCAAAGAGGTCGTAGGCTTATCCCAGTCGAAGATCCTAGTGGCATACCACTAATTGCAAAACCTGCGACTGTGATTATTAGAGGGCGCCGCGCCTCAACTGCACAATCGATCACAGCCAATCTGACCCTCACTGATCTGGCACCGATTGCTCTGATCAATTCCGATGATGGTGTTGTGCCTCTATATGATTTTGTAAATGATTTTGGATTAAGCGAAAATCGCTATTTTTTGAAGACGCAGGAATTGCGTTTGGGCGAGCCGTGGACCTTTGCAGAAGTCGGCATTTTCACGATCACTGAGCCGTTTAGCACTTTACGCTTTGACGGACTGCAGTGGCACTATTAGCCACTACTATTAGCATGGCACGCACGACACTTATATGGGACCACCACACGGTACGGATTTGGCGTACTTCGCGCTCAGGCGCGCACCTGATCCAAGAGGCCGAGGTAGCGGACGTCGCGGCGCTGCTGGCGCTATTGGATAGCGCCGAAGAGACGCTGCAGGTCGGCCGCCTACAGGTGTATCTCGACATCCCCGCGCTCGACCACCATCTCGAGCACGTGCCGAAAATCGCACCGAAGTTGCAGCGACAACTCCTCGAGCAGCGCAAACTCAAACTCTATGGCGAGGAGGACCGCACTTCGGTCGCCACTGAAATGGGCCTGCAGGGCGACAGCCCACATCAGTTCTATTTTATCAGCAGTCTGCCGAATGAAATTCCTAGTGCGATTGGCCGCTGGGCATTGCGCAACGGTGTATTACTTGACGGGGTATTTAGCCTGCCGTATGCACTGTCCTGCCTCGACACCACCGCCGCGACGAACGCGCAGGGAGTGATTCACTATCGTGGCTTAGGCGATGCCGGCTATTTGATCGCCCGAGATCCTGTTGGGAAACTGTTGTTTTTTAGTCGCCTGCGGACGCAGGACGTGGGCACCGAGCAAATGGACAGCAGCGCACGTCGCTTGGGGCTATTTGTCGAACAAGAATTCGGGGCGACCCCTGAGTTCCAAGCGCATGATGCAACCGAGAGCTCCGATGATGCGGGCGCTGTGGCGCAACTCAGCCAGCTCAAAGGCGGTGCCACGCTGAATCTAGTGCCCCGTACACTGAGAACCCGACAGCGAATGCTGCAATGGCGGCACCGCGCCTTCGCCTGCCTCTGTATCGCACTAATGGCGGCTTTTTATCTAAAAATGCCGCAGATTGATAAAAAACAGGCGATCGAATTACATCTGAGCGAACTCAATGCCACGATTCAGGCGCAGACCTTAGAGATTAATCAGGTCCGGCGCAGTATTCTCGAGAATCGTCAGCATCAGAATGTCATTCAGTTCAGTCGCGGCCGCGAAACGCTCGATGATGATGCGCCCGTGCCCGCACCGCTGTTTGTGATGCTGCATGCGTTTTCCAATGCCTTGCCTGAATCTGTGGAGTTGGATACGTACAGTGGCTCGATCGACACGACTGGGGCAGTCGCCACGTTTGAAATGATCGGCCGCCCACTCACCGCGGATCTTGATCTGCCAGCCGAAATCGACGTGATGTTTGAGCGGCTCGGTAAACAAGGATGGCAACTAAGCGAACCAACTGTCGCTTTTGAGCAAGACAATAGCCGTTCACGTTTCGGTGATCAGCGCGGGCGCCTGCGTAAATTCACGATTAGTTTCACAGTAACAGCATCCACGCAACCGGGGGGCAACAGCTGATCATGCGCAAACGCCTATATCACTT
>JABJQI010000152.1 GCA_018663485.1 Opitutia bacterium | reverse complement strand
CACTAAGAAGGGTTCGATTACTTCGTTCCAAGCTGTTTACGTCCCTGCGGATGATTTGACTGACCCTGCGCCAGCCAACACCTTCGCTCACTTGGACTCCACCATCGTTCTGGAGCGTTCGATCGCTGAGCTTGGTATCTACCCCGCGGTGGATCCTCTCGCTTCGATCTCCAATGCACTTGATCCAGCGATCGTTGGCGAAGAGCACTACAAGTGTGCTCGTGGTGTGCAGAACGTGCTTCAGCGCTACAAGGACCTTCAAGACATCATCGCGATTCTTGGTCTGGATGAGCTGTCTCCTGAAGATAAGCAAACTGTTTACCGTGCACGTAAGGTTCAAAAGTTCCTGTCGCAGCCATTCCACGTTGCTGAAATCTTCACCGGCACGCCTGGTGAATATGTTTCGACTGCAGACACAATTAAGGGATTCCAAATGATCCTTAATGGTGAGTGCGACGACCTTGCCGAGAACGACCTCTACATGAAGGGTGGAATCGACATGGCTATCGAAGCTAACAAAAAGGGTTAATTCCGATGTCACTTACACTCGAAATCATTACACCTGACGAACGCGTCCTCAGCACTGAGGCCGATCAGGTCGTATTGCCGACTGAGTCGGGCGAGGCAGGTATCCTATCTGGTCACGTGCCGATGGTTACCAAAGTCGTCGCAGGCGAGTTGAAAGTCATCAAAAGCGGCAACACAGAGTTCATCGCAGTCGACCATGGCTTTGCCAAGGTGATCGGCAATACCATCTCGGTGCTCACTGAAGCAGCTGTTGACGTCAAGGACATCGATCTTTCCGAAGTCGAATCAGCTCAAGCGCGTGCCGAAGAAGCGCTCAGTATTGCTGCAGCCGAAGGACATGATCCAAGTGAAGTCGACCGTCTCGAATCGAATATTCAATTCTTGATCGCTCAGAAGCTCGCCAAAGGCCGTCGCCGCTAACTGTGGTTCATACTAGTTTTCAAAACGCGTTCTTCGAAAGAGGAGCGCGTTTTTTTGTAGGATCTGTGCTTCTCGCAGATCGCATGCAATGTTGAGGTTTGCGATTTGCGCTACAGCGAGCGTCTTTACCCCACGAATTCTCCTAGGATAAATGTATGACGGCAAATCACACATTAAGCTGCAAAATCAGAGTCCAAATCTATTATTAAGCCTGAGTGGTTGAGTGTTTAGCCATTCGCACTCATCTGCGAACCTTGTGATCGTAGTTGTTGGTGTGTGGCTGGTGGTGTGTGGCTGTCGAGTCAGTCAGGCTTCGGACAGTGTCAGAGCTACCCAGTGTTTGAAAAATGGATTGTCAAAGTGGTAGCCTCTGGAGTTCTTCCAGAGAACATCACTGTTGACCAATGTATTCAAGTGGTAAGCGAGTTTGGAACTGTTGGGCAGGCCGAAGCGTGTAATGGTCGCTTGTGAGCTGATTTCAGTCGCGCCGCTAGCAACGACTTTTAGAATGTCTTTTTGAAGGTTGGATAGGTGATCCCATTGTGGACGCAGAAAGTCGTCTTCTTCGCTGACGAGTTGTCCGATGGCATCCGCTGCCAGATCTTTGGTCTCTTGAGTGCGCTGGGCCAATGCAAAAGTCTTGCGCGCGAGTTTGACGATGTCGCGTGTGCGTGGTCCAGCGAGCCGAATGCAATCAGCGCCGGCGCTGTAGGGTATGCCGAAGGCTTGTTGAAAGCGCTCGTCGATCCACTGTGCCATGAAGGCTTCGTCAATGGGGCCGACGCTGAGAATTTCAAAAAAACGGTAAAAAGCCCGATCTTTCATCAACATTTGATCGATGATGCGGGTCTGTGAGCCAGCGTAGATATGATTGAGGTGCTGATGTTGTTGAATCGCACTGCGCAATTGCCATTCGGCCGCTTCGGCGCCGAACTCGACGATCTTTTGAAACTCATCAATGATCAGAGTGAGTTTCTTTTTAGCGGCGTAAGCATCGAGCGAATCCAATACCGCCGATAAGCATGTCAGTTGCTTATCGGCACTTTCCTTCTTGAGGCTTACATCTAGCGACGGAATGCCTTGTGAACTGATCGTGAAACTGAGCTGTATCTGTCGCAGCAACTCTATCCAATTGACAGTGCCACCCGTTTCCTTGTTGAAGGCATGCAGGATGATGTTGGCTACATCAGTGAGTGAGGTAGCGGGGGAGATGTCGGCATACACTATCTGCTCTTTCTCTATGCGCAAGCGATCGGCGGCGTTGAGCAGAATCGACGACTTGCCCATGCGACGCTCCCCATAAATCAGCATCTTTTCGCCTCGCCCCCGCATGGTCTCTATCACTGCATGAGATTCATCGGTTCGGTCGATGAAATATTTCCCAGTGACAATACCTGATATTCTAAATGGATTCTCCTTCATAACTCAATTATTATTGAGTCAAATAATTTTGAGTCAAGTTATTTTGAGCCCATGGGCTGGTTTGAACCTCCTTTGTTAGTGTGGAAAACTGTTGAGCGGAAACAATCTAGATTGTTTCCGAGTTTGCCGAGTCTAGGATCAATCCAGTCGGACCATTTGGTTGTGTCCCGTGGAATAGTCTGCCCTGTCTCCGCACCTTCCTGTGAGTTCATAGATGTACAGCCAATTATTATTTACATAGTTTCGATGGCAGGGATAAATGGGCAGAAGATGGAGTTAAAACAGACTAAAGGTAAGTGCTGGGATCGTTTGAAGATCGAAGGAGATCGCATACACCATGAATGGGATCTCGGGCGTGAAAGCGGCAGCAGAAGTACGGCGTTGGCAAATATCGATCCGCACGTCGGCCAGCAGCTTAAAAAAACTGAAGGTAAATGGCCGTATTTAGTCATAGCAACTGCTCTCGCTGGACTTATGTTATGGGCAACTCAAGGTGATGGGGTAAACGCGATGTTCTGGGGGATCCTACCGACTTTTTTTGTCGTGTGTCTAGTGATCGCGTCGCGAATACGTTCCCAGGATGAGCTCTCACTCGTCTATCTCAGAGATGGTTCGGTGTTTGCGGTGGTTCGCCACGATTGGGTCAGCGATGAGGCACGCGAAGCGTTTCTCATCGAATTGAGCATGCGGAAGTAGGCGTGGGCACTTCAGTTGTGGTGTCGTTGCTTGCAACGGCTTCGGCAAGCTGTCTGTGTACAATCACAATCGGCCGTTGCAAGCAACGAAGTCACGATTCATAGGCAGCCTACGATCAAAAATATACTACAGTACTCCGGTAGTCACTGCGATCTTGGTCGCGCTGGTGGCGGCTTTGTCGGTTGCCTCCAACTCGATCCAATCGGCCATAATGCGAGCGCTTTCGCGCAAATAGATGTCGAAGTCTGGTTTGTCTTCTTCTTCGATTGTATCGTTTTGGTCGGGTTCGATTGCGACAACACTCGCCGCTGGGTCATTGGCTGTCTCAGCGTCGTCGAGTGCGACCTCAACGGCTGCTTTTTCGAGCAGGTTCTGCTTCGAGAGTGCATCTTGTTCTAGAGCAACTTCCAGAATAAAGTCTTGTTCGGCGTAGTTCGTCTCGCGGAGTGACTCGTAAGCATCGTCCATGCGATTGATGACTATTCGATCTTCGATCTTGCTAGTAATACGCTGTTCGAGGTCGAGCGATATGGCCTTCTTGTCGTAGCGTGCTTTGCGCCACTCGATCTGCTCCTTTAAAAATGTAAATTCTGCTAGGCTCGCTTGGCGCGCCGTGCTGTTGTGCGCGAGTGCGGTCTTCAATTTTGGTTCTTCGGGACTGGAGATACTGAGTTTCTTCCAGTCGTTGAACCAATCGACTTCGGGGATTTCATCCCACGCAAGCGCATGTGGTAGATCGGATTCACCGATGGGTAGAAACTCGTTCACCGAGGGCAAGGCGATGTCTGAGGGCACACCCTTGAGCTGAGTCGAGCTGCCGCCGGGAAGGTAGAATTGTTTAATGGTGATTTTCGAAGCGACTGGTCGAGCCTGTGGTGCCGCGGTATTTTGGAACCAAGAAAAAGCGGGGCGGCTGTTCATGTGGTAAACTTCTTGGACAGTCCCTTTACCATGCGTCGAAGTATTACCGACGACGAGTGCACGACCATGGTCTTGCAGTGCACCAGCGACAATTTCAGAGGCAGAGGCGCTGAAGCGCGAAGTTAGTACGATTAGGGGGCCTTTCCATTCAAGCTTAAGATCGCGATCGGAAAGCACGTCGGTGCGTCCATCGGGATTACGCACTTGCACGACGGGGCCGATGGGAATGAAGAGCCCGGCCACGCGCACGGCTTCACTGAGCAGACCACCACCATTCATACGAAGGTCGAGAATGATGCCTTGGGCCCCTGCTGCACTTAGCTTTTTAAGGAGTTCGGTGACGTCGTCAGCAGTGGTAGTCAAGGTATTCCCGGCGCCAATGTTACCATAGAAAGAGGGTAGCTGAATGACTCCAACAGGAATGAGTTCGCCGTCGGCTCTGGGGATGTCGATTAACTTCGCAGAGGCTAGGTTGGCGGTGAGTTTGACCTCGCCACGTGTGATCGAGATATCTTTGCGGGCAGATGGATCGCCAGCCGAGCCAGGGCGAATGAGGAGGCGCACTATACTACCTTTTTCTCCTTTAATTTTGCGCACGACGTAGCGCAGTTGCATGTCAATGACGTCTTCAAATTCGCCGTCTTTACCCTGCGCCACGCCGAGGATTTTATCTTCATCATGCAGCAGGCCAGATTCTTCGGCTGGGCCACCGGGAAGGATTTGTTTAATGGTGCAAATGCCGTCGTCGTCCTGAAGGAGGGCGCCGATCCCAACAAACGAATTCTGTACGGCAGAGTTGAAGCTTTCGAGCGTGTCGGCGGAGAGGAAACTGGAGTGTGGATCAAACAGTTGAGTCATCGCATTGATGAAGGACTCTTGGACTTCAGCAGCTTCGCGATCGACGATGTAGGTAAGATTGCGCTCGTAGCGGCGGCGGATCTTTTCGCGCGCAGCGTCGAGCGTCTCGAGCATAAACTCGGAGTCTTCGAGGAGGCGTTGAATCTTGGCAGGGTCAAAGCTGTCTTCTTCTTCTTGGTCTTCCACATTGTCAGGATTCCTTGTTTCACCGTATTCGAGTGGCTCTTCCTGTTCCTCGCCGGCGATAGAGAGCAGCTCGTTGAGGAGTTCGTACTTTAAGCGTCGTTCCCAGAGGTCGTCACTCTCCGCGGCAGTGACAGGCCATTTGGCTTCGCGACGGTCGGGGGAAAAGTCTTCGTCTAAGCTAAAATCGAAGTCTTGGGTCAGTCGTTGGTAAGCCCAGTCGGTGCGCGCTTGGACATTCGCTTGATAGGCCGCGTAGATTTCGAAGGCTGGGTAAAGGTTGCCTTTCTGCAGGAAGTCTTCCATCGCATCGCCGAAGCGGAAGACGAACTGGTCGACCTCGCTACGTTGGAAATACATGCGCCCATAGTCGAACGATTCGGTGAAGGCCTCGACGATTTCGGTGCCGTTGAGCTTCTCCATTTTGCCGTGTAGATAATGACGGGAATTGATGGTATTCATGACCCAACGGGTTTGGTCTGCCATTTCTTTAGTCTGCTCAAATCCAGCATGAGTAGGAGATTGGAGCGTGATAGCGGCGAGTATGATGCAGCTGAGGCGGGCAATAGTTTTGAGTGTCGGATTCATTAACAGGTGGAAAGTGGAAAGTTATGCAGGTGAGGCGACTATTTGCTGAGGATATCTTTGGCTCGGTCGAGGGTCGCTTTCTCTTTAGAATTGAGCGAGCCGAAGCCGGAGGCGTTGATTTTATCTAAGATGCGATCGACCTCCTTCTGCAGGTCTTGGTTGCCCGCGGTTGGGCGATTCACTTGGTAACTGGTCTGAGCCGCAGTCTTTTTACGGCGCTTAAACCATTCTGGCATCTCAATGTTTGGCCGTTTGCTTGTTTCAGCAAAGGAGGATTTGCCATTGTAGACATAGCGGAAGTAGAGCACGCCGACAAGGAAGCCGCCGAGATGGGCGGAATGCGCGACGTGTGCAGAGCCGCCGAGCTCGGTAAAAATAAGCGCGTAGATCGAGTAGCCCAGTAGTCCCCAAAAGAGCCACTTAGGTTTAACGGTTAATGGAATGACGAAGAACAGCAGCAGCGTAATGGGCTGCTCGGGGTGGCGCTGGCAGAAGAAGGCTAAAAGTGCAAATACGGCCGCTGAGGCACCGACCACGCTGCTGTTGCCGTTAAAGTGGAACAGCAGGTAAGTCAGTGCTCCGACCAATGCTCCACTGAAATAAAGAATCAAAAACTGTTGCTTACCGAGCAGTGGCTCGAGAATTCGGCCGATAAAAAACAGGCCCAGCATATTACCCAAGAGATGCAGAATCGTCGTGGTACTGTGCAAAAAAGCATAACTGCAAACAGTCCAGATTTTGAGCTCTTTGAAATTTTCTGCGCTCAATGCAAACCAGTCGGTGAGAAACAAATTTTGGCGGCCCCCGATGCCCGGGAAACTGACATTCAGCACTTGCTGCAGCACAAAGATACTAATTGTAGCAATGAGGAGAATTCTCACTGCGCTGATCTGCTTGGCGACAGGCTCAGGAGCTTGGCGCATGTACGGGCGGTCGTAGAGCATAGAAATTTAAACGTAAAAGGTTTCGCGCTCCACTAGACCGCATTCAAAGCTGCGAGTTCCCGTGTGCACAAGTGTTACACGAAATAGGGATTCTGTTCGGATTGCAATCGAAGCTTCTGATTTGAAGCAAATGAGTCTTGGTTGGCTTCCCGCTTGACTCGCATGCGAAAGTCTCAATTTTCGCAGCATGGCAGAATTAGACGAAAAATGGCCGGAGAACGTTAAAGGGAAGTTCTATGTCGATGAGCAATGCATCGACTGTGATCTTTGCCGCGAAACTGCTCCGGATTTCTTCACCCGTAACGAAGACGGAGGATATTCCTTTGTGCATAAGCAACCCGAGTCGACTGACGACGAGGGCATCGCGTTGTGCATGGAAGCACTCGAAGGTTGCCCAGTCGAGGCGATTGGCGAAGACGGCGAAGGCTAGCTCCTTTAAGTCGAATCGATTTCTAAAGCCCGCGAGTTATCGCGGGCTTTTTTGGCTCATCGTCGATGAGTGGCCACGGGTCTTTGTTGGGGGGGGCTTGTTTGAGCGATTGACCGCGATCGGAGTGTGGGCGACTCGCCCACATTTATCCTGTCTGGCTGCAAAGGAGGGCGAGTCGCCCTCCCTCCTTTACTCACTGCCCTTTTTTGGATCATTGCCTCTGAGCTTAATCGATGCGTGCGCTCGCGTAAGCGGCATTGATTTGAATCCACGCCGCCCCTCGGCTATGAAAAACGTTTCCACGCCGATGGCGAAAACAGGACGAGCACGGCGTAGAGTTCAAGGCGGCCAAGGATCATCAGTAGGGACAGGAATACTTTGGTGGAATCTCTTAGAAAATGAAAATTCTGGGTGGGGCCGACGGCGTCGAAGCCTGGACCAATGTTAAATAAGGTCGCTTGAACTGCCGAGAATGAGCCCATGAAAGTCAGTCCTGGCTCGTTCGATGCGATAAAGAGCATCGATGCGACCACTAAAAATAGCATAAGCATTAGAAAGATGATAACGCTGTTGATCGCCCCTTGACTGAGCGTTTGGCCGCCCATCCGCATCGGCCTTGTGACATTTGGGCGGAAGGACTGCGTTACGCTTTGGACTGCGGCACGCAATGCGATCACGACGCGCACTACTTTAACTCCGCCGCTGGTCGAACCCGAACAGCCTCCTATTAGCATCAAAATAAGCAGCAACATCTTGGCGGAGGGCAGCCAAGTGTCGTAGTCCATGGTCGAATAGCCAGTCGTCGTCATGATGGAAACGGCTTGGAAGGCTGCGGCGCGAATACTGTTGTGATCGGGGAGCTCTCCAGTGAGCTCCACAAGGTAGAGCGTCAAAAGAGCAATGCTCGTGAGGAGTATCACGTAGAACCAGTAGATCTCGTTGTGTTTGGCTAATCCCTTGGTGCGCCCCCGAAGCAGCTGTATGGCGAAGACGAAGGTTGTGCCTGAAATCGTCATGAAGACGATTGAGATCCATTCGAGTGTCGGACTTTGAAACTGCTGCATACTCGCGGGCTCAGTGCTAAACCCACCAGTTGCAATCGTAGTCATGGCGTGGTTGATCGCCTGGAACCAATCCATCCCTCCTATCACATAGGCGACCATGCAGATCATCGAAAGGCCCAAGTAATAGAGCATTAGGTAGAACGCACCGCTCTGAATGCGGCCGTGATCAAAGTCTGCCGAAGTGCCCGAAGACTCATTACTAAAGAGAATTTTTGCGCCGGCACCAAGAGAGGAAAGGATTGCGACGAAAAATACGACTACTCCTAAGCCACCGACCCACTGGCTGAGTGAGCGCCAAAACAGGAGACTATGCGGGAATTCGTAAAACTTTGGAAAAGCGGTCGCACCAGTGGTGGTGAGACCAGACGAACTCTCAAAGATTGCATCGGATAGCTCGCAGTGCTCGACAATGAGAAGATATGGAATCGCGCCAACGATGGTGGCGAGTATCCACGATAGTCCGATGACGCAAAGTGCTTCGCGGCGAAAGAGCTTGGCTTGCCCTTTGCGGCCGAGCAGTAAAAAGAGTGCGGCTAGCGCAAAAGTGACCCCGATCGAGCTAGCGAAGGCTTGCAAGGATTGGTCGGCAAAGGTCTCGCCGTTGGCCAGCCCGGCCAGAATACAGAGCCCGAAGGCTCCAGTCAGAGCCAGCAACACCATGCCTAGCAGTTTGTAGATGATTGCAGTATTCACAATTTAGACGAGGCGCTCGAGCAGTGCTTTTTCGTGCTCGTGGTTGACGGCGACGACGACTCGATCACCAGCAAGTATGATATCATCTGCTGCGGGTACCTTGGCTTTGAATTTGTGTTGCAGCGCGACCAATAGACTACCGCGTGGAAATTGCAGGTCTTTGACGCTACGACCAACACATGGACTGGAGTGACTGATGCGCACTTCGAGTATGCGTACTCCCTGGCTCGGTAAATCGGCGAGGGTCGCGACGGTTTCTGTCGATAAGGTGCGGAGCATGAATTCGGCAGTGGCGCGGCGCGGTGAGACGACCACTTCAATCGCCAGGGTCGTCTTTAGCATCCCGAGTAGCTCATCATAGTCGCCCTTGTTAATTACCAGTTGTACGTGTTTTGCGCCGAGTTTAGACGCTTGAATGCAGGTGAGGATGTTTTCCTCATCGTCTTTGGTGCAGCCCACGAAATAGTCGGCGCAGCCGATTTGCTCCTCTTCGAGCAGGCGTAGCGAGGTGGCATCTCCATGGATCACTGTGATGTGTGGAAAGCGCTCTGCCAAGGCGCGACAAGTCTCAGGGTTTTTCTCGATCACGCGAATTTTAAAACGTGGATTGGTTAGCAGCTGAATCAAATTGATTGCAGTCTCGCTGGCCCCGAAGAGCACGACTCGAGAGAGGTCGGCTTTGTGTTTTGGGTCGAATTTCTGGCGCAGGGCAAACAAGGCTTCAGGATGGCCGAAATGCGTGACTAGGTCGTCCACTTGCATGATGCTCTCTGCACTGGCGATCTCGCTCTTACCGTCGCGTTGAATGTAGCCAATCCGCACACGAGAGTCGAATTTCAAGTCCTTGAGTTGCTTGCCGATCAGGCGAGAGCCTGCAGCGACACGCTGTTGCTGCACTTCAATCTGCCCGCGGGCGAAGTTTTCTACGGCCACGCGACCCGCACCACGAATCTCTTTAGCCAGTTCTACAGCGCAGATCGCTTCTGGGTTTACTAGGAGATCGATACCGAAGTGCAATTGATAGTTAATCACCGAGTTATCGCTGTAAGTTTCGTCATGGATACGGGCGATCGTATTTTTAGCCCCCAGTCCCTTGGCGAGAGAACAGGAGATGATGTTGGTGCGATCATCACTAGTCATCGCGAGAAAGGCGTCGCATTCCGCCACATCGACTTCGATCAATTGGCGTGCAGAACTGCCGTTGCCAGAGATGATGCGCGCGTTCTGCTCTTCATCCAGCTTCTCACAGCGTAGTGCAGAGCGTTCAATGAGTGTCACGTCGTGCCCAGAGGCAGCCAGTGTTGTGCAAAGATTGTGGCCGACTTCGCCAGCGCCAACGATGATTATTTTCATAACGGATGTGTCTAAATGACTTTAAACCTCCGACGCATAGTGACGGTGTGGAGGCGTATATCCAGTGTTAATTTCAGCGGCTTTTCTGCATCATCTTGCACGAAAATGGCCTGCGAACTGGCTTTGTGTGTGGCGACTGGCTCCAAACGTGTTGCCGGCCCTTGATTCGCGCCAGCAAGCTGTGCACTGCAATTTTGCTAGCGACTGGCTATATACTGAGCTTCAATGCGAGAGCGCAGCCGTGTCGATTAAACCGTCACCTCAACTGTGAAGCTGGAGCGCTCGCCTGGCGCCACAGTTTGCAGGCCCTTACTGTGCTCGGCGGCGTTGGGCGGGCCCATCCACGGTTCGACACAGTAAAATGGACTATCTTTAAATTCAGTCCAGATCACCATTGCATTTTCCGCTGATGCAGCTTCGGTATCTTGTAAAATATGGATTTTAATGTTCTCGTCGCCGCCGTTTGGGCCGAAAGTGGTCGGAGTGCCGTGTAATTTTGTAAAAATGCGATCACTGTGCTCAGTGTTGCCAAAAGAGCCATGTTTGGCAAAGGGTTTGACTGGTTCGAGTGACCCGTCGGCGTTGTGGGTGTAACACTCCTTGGCGGGAATCTTAAACTGGTAGTCGCCACGGGTTACTCCGGCGCGCCACGGCAAAGTAAAGTAGAAGTGGTGCCCCGCAGACCAAAGGATTGGGCGGCGGTCCAAATTCTCCAGCGTCAGCGTCACTTTAAGCAACAGTTCGCTGAATTCATAGCGGACCGTAAAGCGATAGTCATAGGGGTAGGCCTCGTGGTCTGCCTCGGTCGGCTGTAGTTCTGCAGTGAAGCCAGCCTCATTGGTCGCCACCAGTGCGAATCTACCATTGCGGGCGAATCCATGCATTGGCATCGGACGTACTGTGCCGTCTCGATCAGACCAATAGTCGATCTGCCCCGCGTGGTAGCTGCGGCCACAGAACGGGAAGAGGATCGGGTTGCCACCGCGCACTTTATCAAAGCGCTCAAAGTCCGCATCTTCGGGCCAGTGGATGACATCGCGCACACTGCCGTCAGCCATTTGCAGGTTCCAGTTCATTAGTCGCGCACCAAATTCTGGGCGTGCGAGAAAAGTCGAAGATCCGCACTGCCAACGATGCAGCGCGATGCCGTTATAATCAATCGTTTCCATTGAATTACAGTTGAAGGAATTTTTTTGCGCTTGTCTAGCGCCAGATTGTAAATGAGTGCGGCAGAGGATCGAGCATAATGCGTGGAACAATTAGTGTGGAACATTGCAAGCCTGCTATATAAATCTATTCGGGCGGATCTTCGGTGAATTTCGTATTTGTGGAACAATTGGCGTGGAACAATTTCTAGGGGCCTTGCTCAACTCGAACACGATCGCGCGGCGAGCCAAAGAGTAGAGTTTGAGCCCTTTTTCGCGCTGCAATGTGATAGGATTAACCATAACTTGAATCGTCTGCACTTGCTTTCTGCCTTTAATTTTTCATGCTTAAATCCATGGCGATTTGTCGTTTCAGCCTCCTATTTATTACGTTTTCCTGTTTGCCGCTGGCTGGCTTGCTTGCTCAAAAAGCAACGCCAACAACTGCGGTGCCAATTGATGTCTACGTGATCCCAATAACGGATGCGATCAGCACGCCGAATTTATATATTCTCCGGCGTGGCTTGAAGGAAGCGATTGTAAACCACGTCGGCATGGTGATCCTCGATATGGATACTCCCGGCGGACGGGTGGATATTACTTTGGAAATGATGGAGATGCTGGATCGTTTCGACGGCATCACCGCAACTTTTGTGAATGATGATGCGATCTCGGCGGGCTCGTTCATCGCTGCAGCGACAAAAGAAATCTATTTTTCCCCAAGAGGTAAAATCGGCGCGTCTGCGGTGATTCAAGGAACAGGCGAAGATGTTGCCGAGACCGCGAAGCAAAAAATTGAGAGCTACTTACGTGCTAACATCCGCGTAATCACTGAAGACTACCCGTATCGTTCTGACGTGGTGCGGGCGATGCTTGATGCCGACTTTGAGCTGAAGATTGGCGATGAAGTGATCAAACCTGCGGGGGAATTACTGACGCTGACGGCTTCCGAGGCGGTCAAGGAATATGGTGATCCGCCGCATAAACTGTTGGGTGAAGGAATCTACGATTCGATTGATGATCTGCTCGATGCCCGATGGGGTGCGGGCAGTTATCAGATCCGCGATTTTGCAATCAGTTATTCAGAAGAAATCGCGAAGTGGATGAATACCATCGCGCCAGTCCTGATGGGTTTGGGAGCGTTGCTACTCTTCATCGAATTTAAGACGCCTGGCTTTGGGGTCTTTGGTATCGGCGGCTTGATCTTGCTTGGCATCTTCTTTGCTAGCCACTATGTAGCTGGGCTGGCCGGGAATGAGCCGGTGTTCTTCTTCGTTTTAGGCGTATTGCTGGTGATGGTGGAGTTGCTTTTTTTGCCAGGAGCAGTGGTGTTTGCACTGTCTGGGGCGGCGCTGATGATCGGTTCATTGCTGTGGACGATGGTCGATTATTGGCCCTCTGCAACTGAGGGCGATGGCATCGTGCTTGCGCCCGAAATGTTTGCCGAGCCGTTGGTGCATCTCATTTTTGGTATTTCAATTGCATTGCTTGGCGCTTTGATTGTATCGCGATTACTAAAGGGTTCTTCGATTGAGCGGAAACTAGTGCTGCAGACCGTAGCGGGCGGCAGCGGACAGGCGATTCGTGAAGCGAGGGAATCGATACTGCCAAAAGCAGGCAGTGAGGGCATCGCGCTCACGCCGCTGCATCCCGGCGGTCGAGTCGAAATTGAGGAGCAGCGTTATGAGGCACATTGTTTGGTCGGCATGGTTGAGCGTGGTGCGCGTATCCGAGTCGTTAGCAGCACTGATTTCGAGCTGACCGTGGAGGCGGTACCGACATGAGTATAATTTTGGGTTTTACTGTGGCAGCGCTGATTTTGGTTTTTTTCGAAGTGCTGCTTCCTGGTGGAGTGTTAGGCGTGTTATCGGCGCTTTGCCTGCTGGTCGCTTCTTGGATGGGCTACGATACGTATGGAATAATGGCCGCTTGTACGGTTTTCTTTGGCACGATTCTGTTGATGATCGTACTGGTATTTGTGGAATTCAAATTACTCGGGAAGACTTCGTTCGGACAAAAGTTTTTTCTGAAGTCTTCAATCGAAGGGCATACGCGTGCCGCGGTTGCTGAAGATTCGGTCATAGGTAGGGAAGGCACGACTTTAACTCGCCTAAATCCGTCTGGAAAGATTGCAGTCGAAGGCAAGAGCTACGAAGCTTACTCTCGAGATGGCTATATCGAGCGTGATCAGGCGATTGCGGTTGTGGCCCAAGACAATTTCAAATTAATCATTAAAAAACTATGAATACATTCCTCCTCCCGCTCGCGCTAGTTGGCTGGCAACTCGGTGCTGCCGCAATTCTTGCGCTGCTCATTCTCGTCCTCGTTTTGGTCATCGCGACTTTCTTTATGACTTGGCTGCGTGCCAAGCTGTCAGGTGCAACTGTCGGTTTTCCGACTTTGATCGCGATGCGACTTCGTCGTGTGCCCGCTTCGTTGATTGTGGATGCTCGTATCACTGCAGTAAAGGCGGGCATTGAGGTCAGTGCAAATGACCTCGAAGCGCACTATCTAGCCGAAGGTAATGTCATTCAAACAGTACAGGCGATCATCGCCGCAGATAAGGCCAATATCGGTCTCGACTGGCAGCGCGCTTGTGCGATTGATCTTGCGACCAAGGGCACTGGAAAGTCCGTGCTCGAAGCCGTGCGCACCTCGATCAATCCCAAAGTTATCGAGTGCCCCGCCGCAGATAGCGGGCGGGCGACAATTGATGGTGTCGCCAAAGACGGCATTCAAGTTAAAGCGCGCGCCCGTGTGACGGTCCGCTCTAATCTGGATAATTACGTTGGCAGCGCACTCGAAGAGACGATAATTGCCCGTGTCGGTGAGGGTATTGTGACGACAATTGGCTCGGCTGATTCGTATAAGTCAGTGTTGGAGTCGCCAGATAGTATCTCGAAAGTGGTGCTGGAGCGGGGCCTCGACGTCGGCACTGCATTTGAAATTCTCTCAATCGATATCGCCGACGTAGATGTCGGCGAGAATATCGGTGCGAAACTACAAGAGTCTCAAGCTGAAGCCGATAAGAATGTTGCCCAAGCGAAGGCGGAAATGCGTCGTGCGGCTGCGGTGGCACTGGAGCAGGAAATGAAGGCCAAGGTGGAAGAGATGCGGGCGAAGGTTGTCGAAGCGGAGGCAGAGGTGCCGCTCGCATTGGCTGAGGCCTTCCGCTCCGGCAACCTAGGTGTTATGGACTACTATAAGATGAATAACATCAAAGCCGATACGGATATGCGCGACTCAATCTCCAAGGGCGACGAGAAGAAATAGAGTATTTGAACGAGTGTGGCGGTCGTCGTGGCCGCCTCACTTCACTCGAATCCACTGATTATATGGAAAGTTTAGAAGAGATTTTAAAGGTCGTCGGTGGTATCATCTTTGGGGCAATCTATCTCTTTGGGAATCAGATCTTTAAGAATAAGGACGAAGATACGCCAGGGCCGTCGACATTGCCGCGTGACTCTGCTGGTCGGGACGATGATGATGCCGCGCGTCAGCGTCAGATTCAGGAAGCAATTCGCCGTAAAATCATGCAGCGGCGAGAAGCGAGGACTGCCCCTACGGCATCACCAGAGCCAGTTTCAGCGCATCGTGAGCAACACAAGCAGGTCGTCGAGCGACATAAAGAAACGCATCAGCGCGCACCGCACGTGGAGCCGACCCCTGAAGCTTCTGAAGTGGATGATCGTTTCTCTTGGAATACATCGGATAACGTGTACGAAGAGCAAATGCAGGCTCGCTTGCAACAGATCGAAGCGACCAAGCGTCGCGCTGAAGCTCTCAGGCGCCAGGCGGGTCGGTCGACTACAGTGGCTAAGGATCAAGTTGAGCAGGCACGTTCGAGCTGCGGGAGCTTTCCTGCTGGTTCGGTTCGATCAGTCTTGCGCGATCCCATCGCAGCTCGCACTGCCTTTGTGTATGGTGAAGTGTTGGGCAAGCCTATTGGGCTACGCCCGACCAGGTGCGGAGTAGCGGAGTAGGGGGCGTGGATGGTTTGTCGTCACGGCGCTCTGTTGCCGTGACACGTTTCCCTTCGAGAAATCGTTTAATACCATTTCGCATGTAAATGTTGGAGGGAAATGCTCCGTCATTTCCGTGTGTCGATTGTAACGATTCGCAACTAGGTGGCAACGACGGAGCGTTGCCCTCCACGAATCATCTCTGATGCGGCATTGAGCAATTCTCAAGCCCGACAAATCCAATCCCTTAGGGAATCGAAATCTTGGCAGTGCCTTCACCTTTTGGACGTAGCTTTTCGCCCGCCGGATTGACGATTACTAAGTTTTCACCTGCGGTAAATAAAATGTCGATAGGTCCACTCTTTGCGAGGGTGATAGTTTCCCCTTCACTAAGTGTTTTGCGGAAGAGCTCTTGGTTATCGTTACGTTGCTTGACGAGTACGTAAACATTACCACTGGCAATCAGAGTGATACTTTCTTCGTTGCTTGCAGGATTACTCGCCTCAGCCGATTCAATGGTTTCGGTGATTGCAGCAGGATCGCGTAAATCCGGGGTCTCGATCTCAGCATTGTCGCCATTGCCTAAAATCGCTTTAATTAGGCCGAAGATGACCACCACCAGCGCAAGCGTGCCGATGGCAACTAGGCCCGCTTTAATGTAAAAAATCTTATCACTCTCGTCTTCAAAATTCGGCTCGTCTTCCTCTACATCGCTAGCGGGAGTGTTTGCAGAAATCCTGCCGTAGGAAGGTTCCTCATGTTGATGATCCTCTGCTTCAGTGGATGTCCCTCTGACATCCATGCTGCCGAATAGTTCGGCTCCTTTATTAGTGCTACGCGATTTACTCAGTAAATGTGCACTGTAGTCAGTTAGGATATTTTCGGGGTCGAGCTTAAGATAGCGTGCGTAGTTTTTCAGGAATCCGCGCTTGTAGATCTCAGGAAGATCGAAATTGAACTTGTTCTGCTCGATGTTACCCAAGAAATCGCTGCGGATTTTAGTCGCCTCAGCTGCCTCGCGGAGAGAAATTCCCTTGCGTTTGCGTGCTTCTTCAAATCGTTCGCCAATACTTTGCATTAGAGCCCATTATGTGGGGGTCTTGTTTTATACCGCAAGCACGGAATGGCGCGAAATCCACGGCCCTTGATCTGCACGTGTTACGATAACACAAAGCGCAAATCACCCCATTCGCCATCTTGGCGGGAATCCACACTGATTGTGTCTTCTGCACGGAGCTCGGCAAATTTGGCTTGATAGTGAGCGCGCACGAGGTCGAGTTCTTTAACGAGAATGCCACTGAGTGCCAGTGTGCCGCCTGATTTGACGCCGTGCACGACGGGATCGCTATGTGGGATGAGGACATCGGTTTGGATATTGGCCAAGAGTAAATCGGCTTGTCGGTCTTTGAGACCATCTTCCAAATCGGCGACTTCAAAGTCGAGTTTCGTAATGTGTGGATTCTCTTCGGCGTTGCTCTCGCAAACGACGATCGCTTCGGGGTCGAAGTCAAAGCCTAGGATTTTCTTGAAGCCGAGCACTGACGCCGAGAGTGCGAGCACTCCAGAGCCGCAGCCTGCGTCGATCACTTTGAGCGTGTTGAGTCCGCTGGTATGGGCGTCGCGATAGTCTTGCAGGCGGCGCGCGCATAGGCGCGTGGTTTCGTGAGCGCCAGTGCCGAAGGCCATGCCTGCGTCGAGATAGACGACTGCAGCGTCGGCAGGAACTTCGAGCTTGTCGCGTTCCCAGAGCGGTATCCAATGTAACTGGCGGTCGCTCCATGGCTTGACGAATTCTTTGTAAGCATTTTGCCAATCCGCGTCTTCGATGATGGTTTCGGTAAATGACTCGGGGAGAGTGGGAAACTCAATGCGCAGTTTCGCGAGGGCAGCTTGTGCGGTCTCGGCGTCGGCGAAGATGCCGAACACTTCGTAGGGATCGTTGATCTCTTTTTGCATGACACCCCAGTGGGCGGACTCGATTTCGAAAAAGTGACCGTCGAGGAGGTCAGCCATTTCGTCGGGAATGATGGTGCGGAGTTCGAATTGTGTACTCATGATGATCGATTTTGAAATATAGTTACAGCGGCTTAATCTTGCCCTTGCTAAGTCGTGCGACGACATCGGGGAGTAGCTGATGCTCAACGATATGAACTTTTTTCTCGAGGTGTTCGAGCGTATCCTTTTCTTCGACACGAACCTCTTTCTGGTCGATGATCGGCCCAGCATCGAGTGCTGGTGTGACCCAATGTACCGTGCAGCCAGTCAGCTTTACGCCGTGATCAAATGCTTGAGCGATGCCATTCATCCCTGGGAAACTGGGCAAAAGGCTCGGGTGTAGGTTAATCATGCGCCCTTCGAACGCTTCGATGAAGGGGCGGTTGATGATTCGCATGAAGCCCGCTAATACGATCAGCTTCGGCGAGAACGATGCGATACGTTCGATATAGGCTTGTTCGGCTTCGTCGCTCAGGCGGGCGCCCTGACGCTTCGGATCGATGTAGATCGCCGGCACTTGATACTTTTGCCCTAACTCAAGAATGCCTGCGTCTTCGTGGTCACTGATGATCGCTGCGACCTTTGCTGCGCCGAGCTGCTTGTTGGCTTCTGCCTTCAACAGTGCCTGAGCGTTGGAGCCGCGGCCGGAGCCAAGAATTACGATTGGATAAGCCATGTATTAGAGTTGTTTGGTAATCAGGTCGTTGGTTTCCAGTTTTAATTCGTGATCATCTGAAAACTAAAGAACCATAACTGGTAAACCTGCATTAGCGGCCTAACGAAAGAATTGCTTCGCCTTTTCGACAAAGGATTCGCCCATCGGGTTAGCCGGATCGCCACAGGCATCGGCGTACTCCTCTAGCCTCTTCTTTTGATCTGCAGAGAGCTTGGTGGGCACTTCCACTTGCATGCGAATCAGTAGATCGCCTTTACCGTTGCCACGCAGGTGCGGGACGCCTTGGCCGCGCAGGCGGAAGGTCGTGCCAGTCTGTGTGCCAGCTGGAATTTTGAGTGAGCCCTTGCCGAACAGGGTCGGTACGTTGATCGAACCGCCGAGTGCGGCGAGGGTGAACTTGATTGGCACTTCACAAAAGAGATCATGGTCGTGGCGCTCAAACAGTTCATGCTCCTTGACGTGTACGATGATGTAAAGGTCGCCCGCTTGACCGCCCATTTGACCTGCCTCGCCCTTACCCGCAGAACGAAGTTTCGATCCTGTAGCGACGCCAACAGGAATACGAACCTTGACGGTGCTGGTGTCCATTTCGCGACCTTCGCCGTGGCAGTTACTGCAAGGCTTTTCGATCGTTTGCCCAGCGCCTTGGCAGCTTGGGCACACTTGGCGAAAACTAATAAATCCGCGGTTGGACGATACTTGCCCAGCGCCACCACAAGTCGGGCAGGTCACCTTCTTAGAGCCCGGCTCAGCGCCTTCGCCGTGACATTTTCTACATTCGATCGGGCGTCGATAGCGAATCTCTTTCTCGCATCCCTTGACGGCTTCTTCGAGTGTGATCTCCAAATCGTAGCGCAGATCGGAGCCGTGAGCAGCACCGCCCGCGGACTGGCCACCACCACCGCCACCGAAAAATTCATCGAAGATTCCGCCACCGCCACCGCCGCCGCCGCGACCACCGAAGGCTTCGCGGAACATGTCGAAGGGATCATGGCCACCTCCGCCACCACCGCCACCCATGCCACCTTGGAAGGCGGCGTGTCCGTAACGATCGTAGGCCGCACGTTTGTCGGGGTCCTTGAGATTGTCGTAAGCTGAGGAGATTTGCTTAAACTTCGCTTCTGCAACGGCATCACCAGGGTTTTTATCCGGATGATATTTGACTGCCAGCTTGCGGTAGGCCTTCTTCAGTTCATCGGTGCTCGCATCGCGTGCGACGCCGAGGGTTTCGTATAGATCTTCTTGTGCCATATTGGTCTAGAAAGAGTTATGCTTTTTCAGGGCCGCTCGAAACGATCACGCTCGCGGCGCGAATCAATCGGTCATTCAGGCGGTAACCTGCACGGACTGTTTGGATAACGATGTCTTCCCCAACTTCACTTGATGACTGATGCGAAATACATTCGTGGAAATTCGGGTCGAAGGCTTCGCCGTCAGGAATGAGTTCTTCGAGGCCTTGTTCGCTCAGGGCCCGCTTGAGTTGATCATCGACCATTTTGAAGCCGATGGTGACATCTTTGGCTTCGGGATGATTTTCAGCCGCCTGCAAGCCGAGTTTCATGTTATCAAGCACTGGTAAAAGTGATTCGACCACGCTGGCCCCAGCGCTGCGGATAATATCCTGCTTCTCGCGGCCAATTCGTTTGCGGTAATTTTCCATATCCGCGACTGAGCGTAACCAGCGAGATTTCATCTCCGCTGCTTCGGCTTCGGCTGTTTCAAGAGGTGTCGCTTCGACTACAGGTGTTTCAGCTTCTGTGGCAGTTTCCTCGACGACTTCTGCTGCTACGGCTTCGATGTTTTCGTCGAGTTCTTCGGATGTGTCTGTGTTTTTGTCGGTCATTTTCGTAAAGTGTTGGCTTCAGTAGATCGCAAAGAGGCCGGTCTGATTCAAGATTGAGCGCGGCAGTGTGTCGATTCCTGCGCAGAGATCAAGAACGCAGTTTAGGCCTTCAAAAAGGGTTTAAATTGTCTCTGCGATGCCTGCTAGTGCAGACGCGCAGAGAGACGGTGCCCGACCTCTCAAAGTTTGTTGCCTAGCCACTAGAACTTATCAGTAATCAGCACTGTGGTCGTTGATTTTGCGACGAGCCGAGTGCTGGTGACGTAGGACTGTAGGGTGTTAGAGCCCGCCACGAGCGTCTGACCAGAGATTTCATCTTTGACGGTGCCGCTGACGATATGAATCAGGCGCGCCTGCTCCCCAGCGGGTAGTTCGATGGCACTATCGCCGGGCTGTAATTCCAGCTTGCGAATACGAAATTCACTGCAATCGGCCAACACTTGTTCGCCCGGAATGATGGTCAACGGGGCTGGCTCAAAGTCGCTGAAGTCGATCGATTTAAGAGACTCCTGGATATGCAGTTGGCGTGGTGCGCCGTCCAGTCCGACGCGTCCCCAGTCGTAGACGCGATAGGTGGTGTCGGAGTTTTGCTGGATCTCAAGGATCAGGTTGCCCGCGTCGATGGCATGCATGCGTCCGCTTTCGACTAGAATCGAGTCGCCGGCTTTCACCGGGAAGCGGTGCACGCAGTCCTCGGCCTGATTGTTGGCGAGGGCAGCCTCAAATTGTTCGCGCGTGACGCCTTTCTTCAGGCCGACAATAAGGGAGGCATCGGCATTGGCATCGGCGACATACCAGTTTTCAGTTTTTGGCTCGCCGCCGAGTGAGGCTGCGATTGCGGCGGGCGGGTGCACTTGCAGGCTAAGGCGATCTTGGCAATCAAGCCATTTGACGAGGATCGGGAAAGGCTTGCCCGGATCGCTGCCAGGGCCGAGGATGTCAGCCGCTGAACTCTCAAGCAGTTCGCGGATCGTTTGACCAGCGAGTGCGCCGGAGGCGACGACGGATTGCTCGTCCGGGCGATCGACGATTTCCCAACTTTCGCCGATGACTTGTCCATCGGGGAGCGTGCGCTCTAGTTTTGCTTCGAGGCCACGACCGCCCCAGACGCGTTCCATATATAAAGGTGTGAATTCTAGGAGTTGCATTTTTCTGTTCTATACTGAAGTTTGTTTAGATTGCGGTTATTCAATCGAATTCTTTTTCGGTTTAAAGCAACGTATAAAAAAAACATTTCATGGCCAGAAAACCGAAGAAAAAAGTCGCGCGAAAGAAAGTCGTCTCGCAACCGCGCAAAATGGGATCGCGGCCAGTGTGGGCACTGCTGTTTTTCACATTAGCTGCCTTGGTGTTTGTTGCCGTATTTGATTATAATTCAGGCCAATATCATGCGGATCCACCGACAGACACCAACTTGGTGGGTCAATTCGGTAGCTTTTTGGGTTTTCATGGTTTTCATTATTTCGGTGTCTCGGTTTGGCTGTTCCCGCTCTATTTGCTTTGGATGGGCGTGCGTTTCTTGATTCAGCAAGATCCGCGTAAGCGCGTAACAACAGGCTTGGTTGCTTTGGGTTCGTTGATTTGTGCGTCTGGCTTGGCGGCAATGATGGGGGATGTGGGGCAAGCTCAAGGTGGTGTTTTCGAAAATCAGTTATCCAATGGTTTTGGTGGCGTCATCGGAGAGCTAATTGCGCCAGTGGTTTTGCAACCATTCATCGGCACCTTTGGCAGTTTCCTAGTCCTGTTGATGGGGTTCGTGGTCGGCTCGGTGATTGTATTTACCGACAACCTCGGTCGTTTTCTAGATTATATCCAAAACGTTTACAATGACTTCCTTGCTGAGCGCGCTGCGTCGAAGGGAGAGCGTACAGCTCTGCGCGCGGAACGCGGCGAGGCCAAGCGCCTCGCAAAAGCAGAGGTCGCGGCTGCCAAGGCACAATACAAGGCGGACCGCGCCGCGGACAAAGCCAACAAGAAATCTCAGCCGACGCTTGCTGAGGATGAAGCAGACGAAGAGGATGTTGCGGATGACGACAATCGTCGTCCGTCATTGCTGCCCGCGTCGATCACTTCACCTGCAGGCTTGAAGCGCGAAGTGGCCAACAAGAAATCGCCGGCCAAACCAGCCAAGCAGGCCAAGCCATTGCAGGAAGAGCCTGAGCCGCCGATCGAACCGATTGAGCCGCCGAAGCCAAAGTTTGACCCCTCGATGATCAAGGTGGTTGCAGAAGAGAAGACCGAAAAAACCGTCGCAAGTATACCAGAGCGCCGCGGCGACTATGTTTTTCCACCGCTCAGCTTATTGGCCGAGCCGCAAGTTGCGGGCACTGTTAGCGAAGAGGATCATGCTGGCACGATGCAAGCGCTGGTGCGTACGTTGGAGGAGTTTGGCGTTAAAGTCATTCCCGGCGAGATTCACACTGGGCCAGTGATTACCCGCTACGAGGTGAAGCCCGCGCCGGGCGTCCGCGTTGAGAAGATCGTCAATTTAGACAAAAATATCGCGCTTGGCCTGCAGGCGATGTCGGTTCGTATTTTAGCGCCAGTTCCCGGTAAGGGCACGGTCGGGATCGAGGTTCCTAATAAAATATCTGAGGCGGTCTGCATGCGCGACATCGTCGAATCCAGAGCTTGGGCGGAAGCTAATGCGGAGATCCCGGTGGTGCTGGGTAAGGATGTGACGGGTAAGCCAATGGTGATGGATCTGACCAAGATGCCCCACGTATTGATTGCCGGCTCCACTGGTTCCGGTAAAACGGTCTGTATTAACGCGATTATCGCATCGCTGCTTTACCATTCCGGTCCGGATGACCTACGTTTCATCATGGTCGATCCGAAGGTGGTCGAAATGCAGATGTATAATGCGCTGCCGCATATGTTGATCCCAGTTGTGACTGAGGCTAAGAAGGTGCCGGGCGCGCTGAAGTGGCTGATCGCTGAGATGGAGCATCGCTATCAGATCTTTGCCAAGACCAATGTCCGCAATATCGCAGGCTTCAACGCCAAGTTGATGAAGGACAAGGAAGAGCAGGCCAAGGCAGAGGCCATGGATGCCGACATGACTCCGGAAGAGCGCGCTGCCGTGAGTAACATGGAAGTACCTCGCGATGACGATGCTTTTGAGGTGCCGAAGAAAAAGCTGCCTTACATCGTCTGTATCATCGACGAGCTCGCCGACCTGATGATGGTCGCGCCTGCCGATATCGAGACCTGCATCGCTCGTATCGCCCAGCTCGCACGTGCCGCTGGCATTCACTTGGTGCTAGCAACGCAACGTCCGTCAGTAAATGTCGTCACCGGTGTGATTAAGGCCAACTTGCCCAGCCGTATTTCCTTCAAGGTGGCTTCCAAGATTGATAGCCGCACGATTCTCGATGGTGGCGGTGCGGAGGCGCTGATTGGCAAGGGCGACATGCTCTTTATTCCTCCTGGCACCTCCAATTTGGTTCGTGCTCAGGGTGCGTTTGTTTCGGATGATGAGATCAATGCGATCGTTGAATTTCTCCAAGAAAAGAATGACCCGCCAGTCTTTGCCGAAGCGGTTCAACAGCAAATTGATGCGGGTGGTGAAGAAGGTGGCGGCATCGATGGCGGCGAAGAGGCGGATGAGCTGCTGCCCGACGCGATCGATGTATTACGTAGCACTAAGCGCGCCTCGACGTCGATGCTT
>JABJQI010000036.1 GCA_018663485.1 Opitutia bacterium | reverse complement strand
TATTTTGATGGCGGGCGCGCCTGTTCCGCCAGCGCTGATGCAGCAGATGAAGGCGATCATTCCGAACGGCGAGATCCATACGCCGTATGGAGCCACTGAGGCTTTGCCTGTGAGCTCAATCGCATCGACGGAGGTGTTGAGCGAGACTGCTATGCGAACCGCGCTAGGGGAGGGCACTTGCGTGGGCAAACCGTTGCCGGGGGTGGATGTGCGGATTATTGAACCAGTTGATCGGCCGATTGCGACGTTTGCTGAAATCGTAGAGCTACCAGTCGGAGCGATTGGCGAAATCCTCGTGCGTGGGCCGTCGGTCACGCGTAGCTATGACCAGCGGCCAGATGCGGACGCAGGCGCGAAGATTGCCGATAGTGGGCGGCATTGGCACCGCATGGGTGACCTCGGTTGGATAGCTGAGACCGGGCATTTGTGGTTTTGTGGTCGTAAAATCGAGCATGTGCAGACTGCGGAAGGGCCGCTTTACACGGATTGCTGTGAGGCGATTTTTAATGAACACCCGCAAGTGTTTCGCTCGGCGTTGATTGATGTCGGCGGTGGACGTCCCGCGATGGTGATCGAGCCTGAGACGAGTATGTTTCCCTCTAATGATTCGCAGCGTGCCGAGTTCATCGAAGGGCTGCGTGAGATCGCGCAGAACAATGTTATGACGAGCACGATCGACACGTTCTTTTTTGAAAAATCGTTACCGGTGGATGTGCGGCATAATGCCAAGATCCACCGTTTGTCGCTTGCGAAGAAGTTCGTAGGGGAGTAATCTAGTTGTGTATGAAGATTTTGGTGACAGGTGGCGGCGGCTTTGTGGGTGGCTACGTAATTGAGCGTTTATTGGCGCGCGCTTACCGCGTGCGGTCGATCGGCCGATCGCCACAACCGCAGTTGGAAGCCAAAGGCGTAGAGGTCGTGTGTAGTGATCTTATGGATGCATCGGCGGTGTCGGCCGCATGCGAGGGTGTGGATGCGGTGTTTCACGTGGCCGCGCGTGCGGGTGTGTGGGGTAGTTGGGAGAGCTATTATCAGCCCAATGTGATTGGCACGCGTAATGTGGTGGCGGCGTGTTGCGAGCAGGGCGTCGGGCGATTGATTTATACCAGCACGCCGAGTGTGGTGTTTAATGGTCAGCCGATCCGTGGCGGTGATGAGTCGCTGCCGTACGGCAAAAATTGGCTGTGTCATTACGCGCATACCAAAGCGATTGCTGAGAAAGAGGCGTTGGCTGCGAATTCAGAATTTCTGAAGGTCGTGGCGTTACGACCGCATCTGATCTTCGGCCCGGGCGATCCACATCTTTTGCCGCGTGTGGTTGAGAGTGTGCAAGCGGGGCGTTTGAAAATCATTGGCGATGGCAAGAGTCGTGTAGATGTGTCGTATGTGGGCAATGTGGCTGATGCGCATTTGAATGCGTTCGATGCCTTAGCTGGAGGTACAGGCGCAGGGCAGGCATATTTTATATCGCAAGGAGAGTCTGTTGAACTGTGGCCGTGGGTGAATTCGATTTTGGATGGCTTAGGCCATACGCCGTTGACGAAGCAGGTGCCATTGCCGCTTGCGTATGCTGTGGGTGCTCTGTGTGAGGGGCTGTGGAAAGTACTCGGCCGCCGGGATGAGCCGCCCATCACGCGTTTTGTGGCGGTGGAGTTGGCAAAGGATCACTATTTTGACATCAGCGCAGCACGGCGGGATTTAGGCTATTTGATCAACACGCCAATGGCTGAAGCGCTGGATCAGACAATATTGGATTTGAAGAAGCGTGGTTTCTAAATGATAGATCGCCAATAATCTCTTCTGACAATCGAGATGCTGGCCTGTGGATCTGTTGCTCAGCCTTGCTGATTTAATCGAGTGAATTTTAAAGTTAAAGTCGTGACTCCTAATAGGAGACTTCTCCTCAGCTTGAGCCGGCATCGATCAATACTAGGGCGTGTCGCCCTCACTCCTAAATTGGTTAAGAGCGTTGCCGTTTTGCTTCGTAGAGGCAGACGGCTGCGGCTGCGGCGACATTGAGTGAGTCGGCTCTGCCGGCCATCGAGATACGGATGCGCTCGTTTGTATGGTGAAGCCAAAAGTCGGTTAGGCCATCGCTTTCGCTGCCGAACAACAGTGCGGTTGGCTTTTTGTAGTCGATGTCCCAGTGCAGGCTTTGGGTGTCGGGAGTGGTGGCGACGGTTTGAATCTGATGTTTCGTGAGCCATTCTGACAGGTAAGCTTGCTCGGTGCAGACGATTGGCAGCGCAAAAACTAGGCCTTGGGATGAACGGATCGCGTTTGGGTTGTAGAGATCGAGTACGCAGTCTACCAGAATCACGGCATCTGCGCCGGCACCGTCAGCACTGCGAAGGATTGCGCCAAGATTGCCAGGTTTCTCGATGCCTTCTAGTATCAGCAATAGAGGCGCCGCAGGTAGGTCGAGTTGTTGGATCGAGTGACTTTGCTGTTTGGCGATCGCGATGATGCCGTCGGGTCCTTCGCGATAGGCAGCTTTACTGAAGGCATCTTCACTCATGCGCACTAGCACTGGGCTATTATTTTCGCAGCGATCGGCAATAAAGGTTTCATGCTGAGCGGATGGGAAGTATTCTGGGCAGTAGTAGATGGTTTCGACTTCATAGCCAGAGCCTATGGCGTGACCGAGTTCTCGCAGGCCTTCGATCAGAAAGCATTTTTGGCGGTCGCGGTACTTGCGTTCGCGAAGCTTGACGAGATTTTTGACTTGATCGTTTTGGCGGCTCTGAATGTAGGCGTCTTGCATATTATTGAATTCAATAAGGGCAGAAAGTTGATCGATGGGAAGCTTGTTATGGATTTTAAGGTTGCAGGATGCGGCTGCATTGGGGAGGGCATTGGGATGCAACCACCGAAAAATTTTGTACCAGAGCCTTTTGAGTATCATCAAGAGGTCGAAGTAACCGTTGAGAGTTTGACCAATTTAGGGATGGGCGTCGCTCGTGTGGATGGCTGGGTGGTGATGGTGCCATTCGTGATTCCTGGTGAGCGGGTCAAGGCGCGCATCTATCGTAACTTTCAAAATTATTCGGATGCAGATCTGCTTGAGGTGCTTGAAGCGTCGCCGGATCGTGTCGAGCCGCGTTGCCCGCTGTATCAAAGATGTGGTGGTTGTCAGTATCAGCATATGACCTATGCGCGGCAGCTGAAGGAGAAGACTCGGCACGTTGAGGAGTTGATGCAAAAGCTCGGAGCGATCGATCATCCGGTACAGTTGTCGCACGGTTCGCCGAAGGAATATAATTATCGTTCCAAGATCACGCCGCATTATGAGCGTCCGGCGAAGGATGGCTCGCAGCCGATTGGATTTTTGCAATATGGTCGCCGCAACCAAATCCTCGATGTCGAGCAGTGCCCAATCGCGACTGAAGCGATCAACGCCGCATTGCCAGAGGCGCGTGAAGAGGCACGCCTCGCGGGTGGCAAGAAGCGTCGCCAACGTGGTGGCACCATACTGATGCGCGATGTCATCGAAGGAGTGGTGACTGATCCGCAGGAGATCGTCTCCGAGCGTATCGGGAATCATACATTCCAGTTTAAAGCTGGAGAGTTTTTCCAAAATAATCCCTTCATCCTGCCTGAACTGGTCGAGCACGTGGCACGTGAGGCATCACTGCTTGGCGCACGCTATTTGGTGGATGCGTATTGCGGCGTCGGTTTGTTTACGCTCTCGACATCAAAATCCTTTGAACTGTCCGCGGGCGTTGAAATCAGCGAGCCCGCAGTGCGTTGGGCACAGGCGAATGCGACGATTAGTGCCATCAAGAATGTGCGCTTCGTGATCGGCAAGGCCGAGGCGATCTTTAACGGCCTGAAGTTCCCGGCTGAACAGACTGCGGTGGTGATCGATCCGCCGCGTAAGGGCTGTGATGCGAGCTTTCGGCTGCAATTGATGCAATTTCGCCCGCAGCGGATAGTCTATGTGTCCTGTGACCCGGCGACACAGGCGCGTGATTTGAAGGAGTTTGTCGAAGCGGGTTATGATATCACATTGATTCAGCCATTTGACCTATTTCCACACACGCGGCACATAGAAAATGTCGTATCGTTGACACTCTCTTCAAGGCCTCCGCTGGCTGCAGCTTCGCCACTCGAAGACGAGTTGGGCGGCGAAATCGAAAATTAGGGTTGACGCACCCACACTCCGAGGCATGTTTCTGCCTCCTTTTCTTTAAAACCGAATTTATTTTTTATGTCAATCGAAGTCCAAGTCCGTAAGGGCGAGCCCATTGAACGTGCGCTCCGCCGCCTCAAGAAACGCCTCGACCGCGAGGGTACGATTCATACGATCCGTGCGAATCGCTACTTCGTAAAGCCTGCTCAGGTTAAGCGTCGTAAGCGCAAGGAATTAGATTTTAACAATATGCTTCGCGTTCGTTACTCAAACATGTAATTTAACTAGTGCGGGTGTCACAAGCACTTGTCTAGGTTAAGTCCCGCTCCCGTGTAATGCGTGTCGGGACTTTTTTCTGCCATATTGTTGTCATGAGTGATATTTTTGATCGTTTATCCTTATCTACCTGCTGGTGTTCCGCACGGCATACGGATGGCTATGAAATGATCGAAGAGATGGTGGGGCTAGGCTTTAAGCAGGTTGAACTGAGCCATGGCATCCGCATTTCGCTGGTGCCTGGAATTCTCCGAGCGGTTGAAGAAGGACTGGTTCAGGTCTCTTCGGTGCATAACTTTTGTCCATTGCCGAATGGCGTGCAGCACGCCGCGCCCAATCTTTATCAGCCATCGGCCGCTGATAAGCGGGAGATGTGGTTGTGGAATCAATACACAAAGCAGACGCTTGATTTTGCGGTTAAGGTGGGGGCGGGTCGGATTGTGATGCATTCTGGCAGCACTTGGTATTTATTTGAGTCTCCGGAACGGAAGCTCGAGAAGTGGATCGAAGCAGCGGATGTTAAGGCTTGCGATTTGTTGGGTAACAAAGCGTTCGAGGCAGTTCGTGCTCGTGCGCTGAAACGGATTCGAAAGGCTTCGAAGAGCTCAATGCCTCGTATTGTGCAAAGTTATGAGCGTGCGATTACTTGGGCTAAAGAACGTGATTTGCTATTGTGCCTAGAAAATCGCGAAGGTATTGAAGAAATGCCAATCGATGCGGAGTATGCCGATTTCCTCAAAGAACTGACTGAGCCTGAGTATATCGGCTATTGGCATGACACTGGCCATGCTCAGATTAAGCACCAGCGCGGATTGCTCGATCATCGTGCACATTTGACTGCGATGGCGGATCGGTTGAAGGGATTCCATTTGCACGATGTGTCGGATAGTGGACTCGACCATCAGGTGCCGGGCACGGGCACGATTGATTTTAAGATGATTGCCGAGTTTGTCCGTCCAGAGCATACGCTGGTACTCGAACTCAGTCCGCGGCTAACCTCTGAAGAAGTGCTAGCTTCTCGTGATTACATCGGTGGCGTCTTGGCTTGACCGACGTGCCGCTTTCCTAGTGTGACAGATTAAGTGCAAGTTGGCACTTTTTGGCTTTTTTTGGGTCATTTTGTCGCTACCTTAAAAATAGTTATTAATTGTTATCTAGTTGTCAATCAGGGGTTTGGTGATGTGCTTATATTTGGCATAGTATGTGCAATACTAGATATTGTAACTTAACCAAAGGAGGAAATACGATGAAGCTAATACGCTATGAATATCCACAAATGCCTAGCGCCGGTTCTCTAAATCGTTTATTTGACCTCGGAATGCCAACAGTTGAGCGTTTCGGTGGACTTATTGATGATTTATTTGGCTCGGAGGCTAGTTTAAACCAACCTGCAGTCGATCTCTATGAAGACGATGACAACTTCTTTGCACGCATGGAATTACCAGGCGTGAAAAAAAATGTCATCGATTTGGAGCTCGAAAATGCAGTCCTGACCTGCAGTGGCAATTATTCGGAAAAGACCAAGGATACTGAAACAGACTACAGTTTTCAGCGTTCTATTTCTGTCCCAGATGGTGTTGCTCTTGATCGGGTATCCGCTGATAGTAAGGACGGTGTCCTAACTATCAAAATGCCCAAGAAGGACGCGTCTAAGTCGCGTCAAATCTTGGTCAAATAATTGAAAAACCTAGAAAGGAATTGAATCATGAGCACTACAGAAATTGATACGAAGACTACGACTGGGCCGAAGGCTCAAACCCACACTTGGCGACGACCTCGCTATGATGTGTTGGAAAGTGATGATGCCTTTGACGTCAGGGTAAGCTTACCTGGCGTCCAGCGTGGAGGAGTGAATATCTCTGTTGATGGTGATAATCTAAGCATCACTGGGACACGTACTCACTCCGCAATGGAGGGCTGGCGCCCACTACGCCGTGAGTTGCCGGAGGGGGATTATCGCCTAAACTTACGTTTAAACGTCGGTGTGAAGGAGGGCAATATTCGCGCTCACGTTGAGGATGGTATCCTTGATCTAACACTGCCTAAAGCTGATTTTTGTAAAGCGCGTAAGATTAAGGTGAATTAAGCCATCAGACGAATGGTTTCTAGGGCGGCTCTATCCCGGGTCGCCCTTTTTTGATCAGTCTCAGGTGATGCGCTTTGCCGGGCTGTTTTTAATTAAAACTGCCAGCTTTACGCTTGCTTTGGACTAGGAGGCTGGTTTTCCTCTCCGCTTTCCTGTATCCTTATATCAGGGGAAGTTGAGGCTTACAGCTTCATTCTATGCAAAAAATAACCAATCAATAATAACAAAAGAAACCTACATTTCTCCCCAGGATTTATTCTAGGGCTTTAAACACATATCATGGATGTAACACCAAAAGACCTATTCGACGCAGGCGTTCACTTCGGCCACCAGCTTCGCCGCTGGAATCCAAAGTCCAAGCCATACGTTTACGCTAACATCAACGGCATCTCCATTATCGATTTGGAGCAGACTCACGCGCTCCTTGAAAAAGCATATGCTTTCATCGAAGAGACTGTTGCTTCCGGCAAAGAAATCCTCTTCATCGGCACCAAGAGCCAAGCGCAAGAAATCATGCGTGAAGCTGCGACTGCTTGCCAAATGCCTTTCTGCGTAAATCGCTGGATGGGTGGAGGCCTCACAAATTTCGCAACCATCAAAACTTCGCTCGGTAAATACCGTAAGTTCCTCCAGATGGACACAGATGGTGGCCTTGAAAAACTTCCTGGTAAGGAAGAGGCAGCTGTTCGCCGCCAAATGAGCCGCATGAACCGTAACTTCGAAGGTATGCTCAACGTCAGCGAACTTCCAGCGGCTATTTTCATCGTTGATACTAAGAACGAAGATATCGCAGTTGCTGAAGCACGTCGCCTCGGCATCCCTGTGATCGGTCTTGTTGATACAAATTCTGACCCAACAATCCTCGACTACCCGATTCCGGGTAATGACGACGCTGTTAAGTCAATCCGTATCATCGTTGAAACAATCCTCGAAGCCGCTCAAAACGGTCTCGCTCATCGTGAAGCTAAGAAGGTACAAAAGAGCGCTCCTTTGGTTCGTGAGCAAACTTTCGAGCAGCAAGAAGACGTCGATGTGACACTTCCAGCTGGTTACGGCGAAGACGAAGCAAAGCCTGCTGCTGAGTAATCAGTTTCAGAGTGCTTCTCAAATTTTCACATTATTAAAAGCTAAAATATAGAAACATGAGTGTTCAAATTACAGCAAAGATGGTCGGCGAACTGCGCGAAAGTACAGGCGGTGGACTAATGAATTGCAAAAAAGCATTGGTAGAAACTGAAGGCGACTTCGAGAAAGCTGCGGATCTTCTTCGTAAGAAGGGTGAAGCAACTGCTGCGAAGAAGTCTGGTCGTGATGCAAGCGAAGGTCTGATTGAGACTTACATCCACCTCGGTGGTAAAGTAGGTGTCATGGTTGAAGTGAACTGTGAAAGTGATTTCGTTGCGAAGACTGACGACTTCAAGCAACTCATTCGCGACATTGCGATGCACATCGCTGCGGTTAATCCAGCGTGCATCTCTCGTGATGACATCGATCCTGCGATCGTTGCTGCTGAACGTAAGGTTGCTGAAGAGCAAGCCGAAGGTAAGCCAGAACGTGCAATCGCTAGTATTGTTGAAGGTAAGCTCAACAAGTTTCTCGCTGAATCTTGCCTCCTTGAACAGGCGTACGTGAAGAACCCTGATCAAACCGTTCAGGAATTACTCACCACTATGATCGCTAAAATGGGCGAGAACATGGTGGTTAAGCGTTTCGCTCGTTTCGAAGTCGGCGCATAAGTCGTCTTCGTTTTATAACATTTCTAAAAGCCCTTCGTTTTCTGAACGAAGGGCTTTTTTCTGCCTATGTAGTTGGCAGTGTCTTGCTCGGTTGCTGGTAGATTTAGTCATGGCGCTCGGCGCCGTGTCATATCATTTCAGAGATCTGTTGCTCTAGGGAAACGCTCCGTCGTTTCCATCACGACGCATGGCAATGACTGAGCATTGGACTTTTTCACTCTGCTCGGAATCCTCGATTTTACTACCCCACCAGTCGACCCAGCACGGTCTGCAGCACTGGTCGTATATGATCCGCCAATGCCTGGTTCGCATACGCCACCCAGTTCACCGCACTGGTCGTGTCGAGTGGGCAATTCAGCAGACTGCCATCGGGATGTTCGACGATGCAACCCGCCTCTTCGAGGATCAACGCACAGCACACATCATACGGATGGGCGCTGAGGTTTTCTTCGATGTCCAGCACGCGAAACACCAGCGGGCGGATATCTGCAACGAAGCGATCGCGCCCACTTAAGATTTCGTAGAATTGTCCGCCGGTAGAGATGTATTGATCGTTAAATACTAGTGGTGTGCCATCGCTCGAATCGCCGTAGAGTTTGTCCCAGAGGAGTTCTTCGATTTGAGAGAGCAGGGTGCTGCCAGCGGGAAAGAAGCGGCAGATCGTGCCGAAGGCGTGGCGCACCTCGCTGGCTTGGCTCGGTTGTAGCTCGACTGGGGAATGTTTGAACTCGTTGCGGATGTCGAAGGCTGAGGCGTACATGCCGCCACCGCGTGTCGCACTGAGTTGATCGGCGCGCCATTGGCGGGTGGTGGGGATCTCAGTCATCGCGCTCACTTCGATGTCGGTGAGTGTATTGTCCTTGCCGCGTTGTGGCGCAATGCCAGCTAGTATCCAAGCTGCGCGCTTGTCATACATGATGCCGCGCGTGCCATCGATCGGATCAATGATGCACTTGAGCGTGGTGTCTTCGATTTTGGTGCCCAGCGGGAAGCAAAGCGTGTGCGCATCATCCAGCCCTTCCATGATAATTTGCACCGGCCACTCGGCAGACCAGTTGTCCTCAAACCATTTGAAGATCGCTTGATCGGCAATGGTATCGATCGCGTAGATCACATCCGCTGCTGTCTCTTCAGTGATCGCTGCGAGCTGGTCGGTCGTGCGACTCGCGCGCTCCTTGAGAATAGCTTCGAGGGTCGCGCGCTGCAGCGCGCAGAGTGATTGGCGTAGTGTTTCTTTGTCGGCAGCAGAAAGTGTCATTCGAGTAGTGCGTTGTAAATTATGCGTCTTTGCAACTATTTGGGAAGATAGTAAGTGAGTTCTGGTCTTGCCTAATGCAAGCATCGCACAAGCTTAGCGACATGGCAGATAGATATGTAGTGATTATGGCCGGTGGCCGCGGTGAACGTTTTTGGCCTGAGAGTCGCTTGGCGTGTCCGAAGCAGCTACTCCCGATAGTCGGGAGTAAGGCAATGCTGGCGCAAACGATCGACCGCTTGGACGGGCTTGTGCCTGCTAAGGATGTCTTTGTGGTTACCAATGCCGAACAACGTGCTGCGGTGCTGGAGGTATGCCCTGAATTAGACCCTGCTAAAGTGATCGGTGAACCGATCGGTCGCGATACCGCCGCTGCGGTTGGCCTAGCGACTATTTTAGTGGCGCGTGAGAATCCGAATGCCTCGTTTGCAATGTTGCCAGCTGATGCGGTGATTCACAATGCCGAGGGCTTGCGTTCGACTTTGGAGACTGCGTTTGCCGCAGTTGAGGTCAACTCTGTGCTGGCGACCGTGGGCATTACTGCCGCATTTCCTGCGACGGGTTATGGCTACATTCAGCAGGCCGATGCACTCGGCGAGTTTGCCG
>JABJQI010000038.1 GCA_018663485.1 Opitutia bacterium | reverse complement strand
GCAGTGATGAAGCGTTGTTTTACGAATAATTCCCTCCGCGTTATTGATGAGATGTTTGGAGTGTTAACTTTGTCGAGTGAGTCCCATTAGGAATTCGCGGTTGCCATCAGTGCCTTTGATTGGCGAGTCCATTGTGCCGATGAGTGAGGCTCCTGTGAGTTGCTCTAGGGCGAATGCTTGAATGCTTGCCAAGACACGCTGCTGGATTTCTAGGTCGCGGATGATACCGCGGGCGGCATCGACTTCGCGCTTTTCGGCTTCGAACTGTGGTTTAATCAGAGCGATTAGTCGGCCTTCGGGCGCGAGAAATTGCCACACTGCTGGCAGTACCTTAGTGAGCGAAATGAAGGAAAGGTCCATGACGATAAGTGGATAATTATCGAAAGGCAAGTCGCCGATCTGTAAGTGGCGTGCATTGGTCTTTTCGATATTGGTGACACGCGGGTCTTGGATGAGTTGGTTATGCATCTGTGCGCGTCCGACATCGACACAGGTTGCGCTGATTGTGCCGCGTTGGAGGCAGCAATCAGTAAAGCCGCCAGTGGAGGCACCTACGTCGAGGTGGCGCAGTCCGGTGACATCAATTTTAAATTGATCAAGAAAGCCTTCGAGTTTTTCTCCGCCTCGACTGACGAAGCGGGGGGGGGATTCGACTTCAATAGGGGCATCGGCAGGTAGACTACGGCCTGGCTTATCTAAGCGGTCGGTACCGAGCTTCACTTTGCCAGCGAGGATCAGCGCTTTGGCGCGCGAGCGAGTGTCGGCGAGTCCTTGGGTGACAAGCAGTTCGTCGAGGCGGATTTTTTTAACGGTAGCCATATAACTTGTGGGTGTGTCGTTGGCAGAGCGGTCTTAGTTGCCTGGGCTGATGAATGGCTAAGTTGAAGACACTGCGATATCGCTTGAGCGAATGTGTAGATCGCTTTGTGGATAAGGGATTTCGATATTATTTTCTTTAAACGTGTCCCAAATGTTGAGCAGTACCTGACTTTTGACATTAGCCACACCGTTGGTGGGATCTGAGATCCAGAAGCGTAGTTCGAGATCGATCGAACTATCACCGAATCCGAGTACATGGCAAACCGGTGTGGGCTTTGATAAGACTCGGTCAACCGATTGCGCAGCTGCAATGACTAGCTCGAGGCACTGATGCGGGTCTGAATCATAGGACACGCCGATGGGCACTTTCATGCGTACGAGATTGTTGGTGAAAGTCCAATTGATCACGCGTTGTGTGATTAAATCTTCGTTTGGGATCAGGTGTTCAGTGCCGTCGCGTGTGATAACAGAGGCATAGCGAGCGCGCAGGTTATTGATCCATCCATAGGTGCCGTCGATTTCGATTACGTCGCCAGGTTTGATAGAATTATCGACTAGCAGCAAAATGCCGCTAATAAAGTTGGAAACGACTTTTTGCAGACCAAAACCGAGGCCTAAGCCGATGGCACCACCGAGCACGGTAAGGGCGGATAAATCAATGCCCATCGAACTTAGTGACACGGCGGTAGCGACGACGATAAATACGATGCGAATAATCTTGGCGGTCAGCACTTTTAGCGACGGGCTCAGACCAGGCACTTTCTGAATTTGAGTCTCAATCATTCGTGCCACGGCGAGGCACGCCCACATGGTGAATGCAAAAGCCAGGATACCAGAAAGGATTCCCCAGGCGGAGATGGTAGACGTGCCGATTGTAACATGTAGGTCTTGTAATGAATCAATGCCATCATCGACTAACGAGATACTTAGCATCGCCGAAGTTAAGTAGCACACTGCAGCGACTGATTGCGACCAGAATGGTGCACGGATGAGGCTGGTAAGCAGGCCGATGACCAACCATATGACGCCGAGGAAGCTGAAGAAACTGAAGATGGGGGCTTCGATTGGTATTAAAATACAAATCCCCCATGCGACGATCAGGGCCGCCCATAGAGTGAGAAAGCTGAGGTTGCTCTTGAGCCAGCGTGCCGGAGAGTTGTGAGTGAATACCACTGATTTGGCCTTCGCTCCGAATGTTTTGGTGCTAATGGTAAAAAGAGCGATGACTATGATGAGTTGCCACAGGTCTTGGAGTTGGAAGGTGCCGCTCGGCACGAGCAGCGCGCGCCAGTTGTCGAGTAAAGTCATCGTCACAAGGTAAGTTGGTTGATTGAGGAGTCGCAACCTTTTTGCATGTATAGTAGAGGGGTTGGGATGATTTCTATGTTAACCGTAGCTTGGCCTTTTTATTATTATTGATGGCTCTGCTTCGGTAGTATTGTGTAAGTATTGAGGTTAACAGGAATTATGTAATCAATAGTGTGCGAGTCGCTATCAATCGTGCCAAGGCAGTGGTCTTGTTTAGTCGTTTTTTCTGAGTCTGGGTTTCTGATTAATTTGAATCTTTGTTGGTCTACCATGTCGAATCGAGCTCAGTGGATACACCGATTAAGTGGAATGATTCGACTTAGATATTTTGTACATTTGGTGCCAGTTGATGGTCTGGGTTGTATTTTGCACTTGGAGATTTTGCAGCAGCGCAGCAAGGTGAGTCGCATCGTTTTATGAAACTGTCTTCACTCGTATATTTAGATTCCGCGCTCCAAGCGACTGCACAGCAGTGGGCCAATCGGTTTAAACTGCCCTGTATCGATGGTAGTTTAATTGCGGCAACAAAGCCAAAGGCCTTGCAGCGATTTTTGTTGGCTCAGTGCGCTGGCGAAGGTGCGGCGTTTGTTTTTGTTTTAGACAGGCATGGCATACTGTTATATGCAGTTGGCGGTGAAAATCTGTTGAGTATACGGGCTGATTTCTATGGTCCGACGGTGACCTATCGACGCAAACAAGGTGGCGGCAAAGGGCAAATGATTGCTAAGGCGGTCGGGGTGCGCGGCGGGGTACATCCGTGGGTATTGGATGCAACTGCCGGGTTGGGTGGCGATGCCTTTGTACTCGCAAGTTTAGGCTGTCGGATGACTTTACTGGAGCGTGTGCCTGCTGTGCGGGCATTACTGGAGGATGGTATGATACAAGCACGTCGTTTTGGTTTGGCGCAAGATGCAGGCTTAGTTGAGGTGTTGGATCGTATGACTTTAGTCGAAGCGGATTCACTTAATTATTTACGTCAAGTCTCCGTGGCCGAGCGACCCGATGTGGTGTATCTTGATCCGATGTTTCCAGTGCGCACTAAAAGTGCGATGGTTAAGAAAGAGATGCGTGTCTTCCATTCGTTGGTAGGGCAAGATATGGATGCAGACGGTTTGTTGACAGCGGCGTTATCGTGCGCGCGTTATCGAGTAGTGGTGAAACGCCCTCGAACTGCGCCAGCTTTAGTTGGGCCATCCCCGAGTTATGTCTTAGAGGGAAAGAGCAATCGTTATGATGTCTATTCACTCGAAAAACTGCCCGATGGCTTAAATACGAGTGTTGCAGCGTGAAAGTTGCAGCAGATGTTTTGATACGCGAGCGGCCATTCCAACTTGTGGACTCAAATTTAGTCAGGTGCGCCCGCTTCGCGATATGAATATTGTTTCTCTGATGACTACCACGTACAAACGCCGCTGAGTTTTTTATTAATATATTTAGGGTCAATCGTATGGTCTATTGAGATTGATTCAAATTCGTGATGGCGCTTGATTCAAGAGTTTCTATTTTATGACATATGGATCCTCTCACACAATTTAGCATCGGAGCGGCGGTTGCCGTCGCGGTTAGTTCGCGTGAAGAAGCACGATGTGCCGTGCTCATCGGTGGAGCGGCTGGGACGGTTCCGGATCTAGATGTGCTGATACGCTCTGCTGCAGATCCGCTATTGACCTTACAATATCATCGGCATTTTTCGCATGCACTGATTGTTGCACCACTCATCGGACTCTGTACAGCAGTGCTATTTAAACTTCTGTTGTTTCGATCGAAGCTTCCCTTACGGCAGTGTGCACTCTTTGCGGTGCTGGGTGCATTGACGCATGGCATGCTGGATGCCTGCACTAGTTATGGCACTATGCTGTATTGGCCGTTCAGTGACGACCGTGAGTCTTGGGATATCATTTCGGTGATCGACCCCATTTTTACGCTGCCGCTGGTATTATTGACTTTGTTTGCATTTACTTGGCGACGCCCACGCTTTGCGCAGGGCGCGCTGGTCTTTTGCGCATTTTATTTTGGATTTTGTAGCCTTCAGCATTTCAAAGCGGCGCAGGTGGCAGAGTGTCTTGCTGCAGAACGCGGCCATCAGCCCGAACAGTATTCGATTCGTCCATCGTTTGGGAATTCCATGCTGTGGCGTATGATCTATCGTTTTGAGGGGCGCTATTATGTCGATGCTGTTTGGATTGGCCCCGGGGCAGAGCCGCGACTCTATGAAGGGCAATCAGTCAAAGTATTTACGGTCGAAGATAGTGCCGCGCTAGTTGATCCTGATTCGGTAATGAGCAGTGATGTTGAGCGCTTTCGCTTTTTCTCGCAGGGTTATGTGAGTCTGCATTCCGATGATCCTCTGGTAGTTGGAGATGTCCGCTATGCGATGTGGCCAGACTCGGTGGTGCCGCTCTGGGGGATTCGTATCGATCCTGGGCAAGCGGATCAGCACGCTAAAATGATGTATTTTCGAGACTCATCCAAACTTAATCGTGAGCGCTTGTGGAAGATGATTCAAGGCCGAGAAGTAGCACATCTGATTTGCGAAGAATGAGTGGGCGCATGCTAAGCTCTAGCAATCAATCCGTTCGCCACGACCATTGGGATCTTAATCAATACCGCGTTTATTTGTGACTGGTTACTACGCTTGATAAGGCATCCGCGCTTAGACGTTTTTCTGCTTGCGGAGTATGCAGTGCGTGCGGCTTGCTTAAATACGTTTCTGAGGCCTAGAAGTTTTTGTGGGCAGTACAGCTCACTGTCCGTTTTAATTTTTTTTAGCGCTGTTGCTGAATATTGGGCACGGGATAGGCGCGCTGACCACTTTCTCTACGCTCAATGTATTTATCGGGCTTAGTGTCTTGCGGTTGCTCGTCGTCTTCAAACTCATCGTCCTCGATTGGGATGAGTTCATCAAAATAAAGAGAGAGCCGTCGGGCTTCCGGCTCGAGTACTTCGAGCGGATTGGCGACGCGGCCTTTTTTTACCATTAGAAAGCGGGCGGGAGAGAATTGTTTGCGGTAGCCGATTTCGAAGTCTTTAACCCACTTGTTGTTCACGCCTTCGCGTCGGTTAAGTAGCACGACATCTGAAAAATGAACACAGGCATCGAACCACGCTTTTGCGTTGCTGTTTTCAGACAGGAAAGCGCAATGGACGAGCGTGATAATTCGTGCAATCTGGCAACCGTTGAGATCCGTCCACGTCTTGATTGCCTCAGCGGCATCCGCTGGATCGCAATTACCCGGGGCTAGGAAGATGATCTTTTCTGGTGCGGCGTTAATTTGATCGTGGATTACTGTGGCATCGCTCAGCTTCCAGTCGACGATGCTGACCGTGTCGAGGGCTTCGATTTGCTCATCGAAGGGGCTTGCAGCTTCGCCTTCTGGGCGGAAGTAGAGTACCTGCTCTTTCCCTTCAAGGCCTCCATCAATTAAGTCGAAAAGGACGTCGCGTCGGCCGCTATTGGGGATGCCGTAGATTAGATAAACCAGTGGTGCTTGATCGGACATGGGTAGTTTAGAACTGAAACTTGAGACTTTCAGCATGGAGGTTGAGGGCTGAAACCTCTGGCTGTTCTATTATTTGCCTTCGAAGTCGAAGCTTTGGCAGTGAGCTTGGTGACGCATCCAGTGATCGGCGAGCACCAAGGCGGCCATGGACTCAACGATCGGCACGGCGCGCGGCACGACGCAAGGGTCATGACGTCCGCGGCCCATGAGTTCGGTTTCGTTGCCACCTGTATCGACGGTGCGTTGATTTTGAATCAGTGTAGCAGTCGGCTTGAAGGCGATGCGGAAGATGAGTTCTTCGCCGTTGCTGATGCCACCTTGGACGCCACCGGAACGGTTGGTTTCGGTGCCGATTGTACCGTCTTTGTTAATGAATATATCGTTGTGCTCGGAGCCAAGTTGCAATGAGCCGCCGAAACCGCTGCCAATCTCGAAACCTTTGGTGGCTGGGATGGAGAGCATCGCCTTGGCCAGATCTGCTTCGAGGCGATCAAATACAGGAACGCCTAGTCCGATAGGAAGGTTACGTACGCGGCATTCGATAATGCCCCCGACTGAGTCGCCGTCCTTACGCACGGCTTTGATGCGTTCGATCATTTTCTCAGCTGTTGCGGCGTGCGGGCAACGCACTGGGCTGGCCTCGACTTGTTCCAATGATGGGAATGCGCCAGAGGGCGGCATTTCAATATCATGCACACGTGTGATGTAGGCACGCACGTCGATATCTCCAGCCAGCTTAAGAATCTTCTTGGCCACTGCGCCTGCGGCGACGCGGCCGATGGTCTCGCGTGCGGAGGAACGTCCGCCACCTTCATGGTTGCGGATGCCGAATTTGGCTTGATAAGTGAAGTCTGCGTGTGAAGGCCGGAATTTATCTTTCATCTCCGTGTAAGCGGAGGGGCGATGATCACCATTGGGCACATAGATGCCGATTGGAGTGCCAAGGGTTTGGCCTTCAAAGACGCCGGATACGATGGTAGCGGTGTCGCTCTCCTTGCGTGGCGTAGTGATGTCACTCTGGCCTGGGCGGCGACGGTCGAGTTCAAATTGAATCTCTTCGACTGTAATCGGTAGGCGCGGAGGACAACCGTCGATCACGACACCAATGCCGCCGCCGTGGCTCTCGCCCCAAGTAGAAATACGAAAAAGTGTGCCGAAGGAATTACCCATGGTTGTCGGAAGTGGTCAGTGGAGAATGCTAAATTGAAAGGTGGTTGCCAGCTACGTTGGTGACGGCAGGTTTAAATGCAACGTGTGCGTGCCCAGAAGTCAATATTACGGCGTAGTCGATATTTCGTTGGAATTAGCTCTGCTTTGGTGGCACGGTGCGGTATCGCTGTGGATCGCGATACTGGCAATTTCTTCTAGCTTACGATAGCCGATAGCTTTTCGAGTATGGGATGCAGTTTTTAACTGTAACGCTTGACGATCTGGGTGAACTCCCGGAACTGAGGATGGGCAGCGCTGCCGAGTAGGCTGTAGAATATCGTCTCGGAGGGCAGTACGTGCGCATCCATGGAAAGGAGTTGTTTGAGGACTGGCTTGCGGTCTTCAGGGCGCCGCTCGCTGATGCAGTCCGAGAGTAGGGTGACGCCTATATCGTCACCGAGCGCTTGGACGGCGGTTTGATAGATGCAAACGGAAGTTTCGAGACCAATCAGCAGCAAGTGGTCAATTTGTTTGCTTTCGATCCAGCGGCCGAGTCCGTCAGCCTCCATTGCAGAAAAGGTGTTTTTATCGAAGACAGGCGTGTTCTCTGGTAGGACTTTTTTGAGCTCTGCAGTAGTTTTGCCGAGTTTGGTCGGGAGTTGTTCAGTGATTGCGAGCGAGCAACCGAGGAGTAAAGCAGCCTCGACCGCGAAGCTGGTGCGCTTGAGCAGGCGTTCACGGTCTGGTATGGCATTGAGGAATGGATCTTGGAAATCAATCAAAAGGAGGCCAAGGTGTTTTGCTGGATTCGTCATAATGAAACTCAAGGTCGAACATTGAATTAGCGAGGTCGAACTTTGAATGCATCTGATTGAATCTTTTTTTAATCTAAATAGGCATAAGAGCGTGGGTGACTCGTCCAGATTATGCCAGTTCGATGAAAACTATGGCGAGTCGCACTGACAACTATGATCGAGTATTTAAAGATATCGGACTATTCTAGACTTAGGATTTCATGCTTGTCGGACAGAATCTGTTATAGGTTAGCGATGCGCTTCGTATACTAAATCAAACGAAGATGTATCCTTAAGGATACCCTCCTCCTAAGTGGCCGTGTGAGGCGCAGCAATGCATCTCTCTTCTCTGGCAATATTTGAGGGCATAAAATAATTACAATCGCTGATGAGTATCAAGTTTGATAATTTTCAATTGTGGTCGAAATCTTCCAACTAAAATAGCTAGCGAAGGTTGTCGGCAATTTGATTGCATCGCAGGCAATCAGCCGCACTGTATCTGCTTTCATTGTTACGCTCTCATGGAATGGCACTTTAAAAGTATCGCACGTAAATCCTCGCTCTCACAGCTTTCCTTTACTCCGGGGGATCGCGTTGTCTGTTTGATTTTTAAAGATGTCGAGGCTGGCGAAATGGGTCGTGCTGATGTGCTGCCAGATGAAGTAGATACTTATGAACTGCCAGGCGAGATTCTTGGACGTTGGATGCGCGTGGTCAAAGATTCCGATGATGGGAGCACAAACGTCCGCGAAACCGTTGCCTCTGCAGAAGACTTTTTTCTGTCGCTGTATGAGAACTATCAAGCAGATGGTCTTGCAGAGACCGATGCGTTGAAACATTTGTTGGCGCTGATGCTAGAACGTAAACGCGTGGTGCGTGCCCTCGGCAAACGCCAAACAGCAGGCACTCAACGATATCGACATGTAAAAACCAAGCAGGAGATCGAGGTGCCCATCGTGGAAATCTCGGCCGACTTGATGCTTAAGATTCAGGATACGATGGGTGATATTATTTTATAATTACTATTTAATACTATGATTTTTCGTAAATATATGATTCTAGCGAGCCTGTTAATCTCGCTATTCTTTTCGGTTGGCTGCTTTGAGAGTATCAAAGGCTTCAAAAACGAAATCGAGAACATGCAAGTGCCTCGTTTAATGATCGAGGCGCGCGGTATCGACTATGGGGGTGGCAGTGGTAGCAAGGTTACTTTGCCAATCTCAGCCACGGCTATCAAACTAGAGCGTGAGGCAGTCGTCGGTGAATATGATATTATTAATGTCGAGATGGTGAAAGTAGACATGGGCATGGCTTTGCTTATTCAGATTACTGATAAGGGCAGTCGAGAGCTTTATCGTCGCTCAGTGACACATCGCGGCAGCCGCATCGTCTTAACTTGCAATGGTCAAGCTGTCGGGGCTACACGCTTGGGTGACACAATCGAAGATGGTCAGTTTTATACTTTTGTGGAAATCCCTGATGATGAACTGGGTCAGTTCGTGATCGATCTAAAGGCGAGCATCCAAGAGCTACAGTCCCATTATAAGTATTAACCTGACGATCTGTATCGTTTATGTATATAAGATTAGTTCAATCGCTGACAATTGGTGCGGCTGTGTTGCTCTCGCAGCTGTTTCTGCAAGCGGGCCTGGTCTGGCCAACGCCGAATTCAGCTTTTCAAAAAGGTCAGCCGATCGAGACATTTGTCCAAGCGACTGCATCGGGTGTGCCTGAGTCCGGCCTGTTTGGCTGCGTGCGTAACGGCGGTGGTCGCTTTCACGAGGGATTGGATCTGTTCCCGGTCGCTCGCGATCGGCGCGGCGAAGCTACTGATGCCGTGTATGCGGTTTTACCAGGACGTATTGCACATGTGAGTCAAACTGCCGCGCATAGCAGTTATGGCCGTTATATTGTAGTCGTGCATGATCAACAGGTGCCTGCGTTTCACACCCTCTACGCGCATTTGGCGAGTATCGGAGAGGGTATTATCATCGGAGCTCGGGTTGAATCTGGCGCAAAGCTTGGCATAATGGGTCGTTCGGCGTCGTATTCGATTCCTAGTACGCGCGCGCATCTGCACTTTGAAATCGGCTTTCGCCTGACGAATGATTTTCAGGGGTGGTATAATCGACAGAAGTTTGGTAGCAAAAATCGCCATGGCATGTGGAATGGGATGAACTTGGTGAGTATCAATCCGCTCGATTTCTATGAATCGATCCGTCAAGGTCAGGTGAGTAATCTGTATGAATATCTAAAATTGATTCCGGCGATCGCGCGCATTCGGGTGCATGCATCAAACGTCCCTGACTTTGTCAAAGAGTATCCTTCCTTGGTTACACGTTCGTATGCAGGGAAGCAGTTGGTTGCGTGGGATATTGCATTTTCGCAGTACGGTGTGCCGAAAGAGTGGACGCCGCGATTTGCGGAGGAAGCGATTGGTGGCCGTCTCGGTGATGTCAAAATAATAGCCTATAGCCCGAAGCTGTTGAAGCAACAGAATTGCCGTCGTGTGTTGGATTTGGGCGGCACGAAGCCAAAGATTTCCTCTGGTTCACTGAGCACATTGAAGAAGCTGTTTGGGTTTAAGTAGCGATTTTACAAGACCCTTCGACATTACAGGTAGATGTCGCCTCGGTGAGGATCTCAGTATCAGCAGTTTAGAGGCAATGCGGTGGACATGGAGGGCGTCCCTCCCATTTTAGTCTGTTGGCATTAAAAAACCCTCAGTGCTTGGAGCGACCGAGGGCTTTAAAATGGCATCCCGTAGGGGATTCGAACCCCTGTTGCCTGGATGAAAACCAGGTGTCCT
>JABJQI010000039.1 GCA_018663485.1 Opitutia bacterium | reverse complement strand
GCTAATGACTGTGCAGCAAATGACAGATCTCGTTACATTCCTGCAAGAGCACTACGATATCGCCGCCCCAGTATATGACCCTCAAGGCCTGGGCTACCCCTACTATTGAGGCACCTGTTAACCACAATGCGGTTAGTTTGATTTAGGACGGCAGGAGCGGGAATAAGGTTTAAGCGGATCTGCAACCGAGTCTCGCACCGACGATATCCTGATCTCCTCAGTGCTGTGCTTACTCCTGACACCCCATAGATCGGGCGTGGCGCCCAACCGCAAGCAACTCAGCACTCTAGCGATGCGAGCCGAACTCAGCGTTTCGGACTCGATACAATGTAGCGCTGCTCGACACCTCGACAGCGCGGATAACTGCGCAAGATGTCGCGCAACTGACTCTTAAATACACTGCCCTCCAAGGCACTGCCACTAAACGCCACGATACGATTCTCGTAGCCTGCCATCCGAAAAACTTTCGCGTATGGAAATTGTGCACGCAGCGTCGCATCTGTCATCGGCGGCAAATGCGCCACCTTTCGCGGTTCGATCATATTAAAGACCAGCATGCCGCCGGGCTTAACCAACTTTGCCAAATCCTGGCACCACTCCAAATCCAGCGGCGCACAGCGAACCGCAATCTGCTCTTCCTCTCCATACAGATCATCGACAATCATATCAAACATCGCTCGATCCGGTTCGGCAGACTCTTCTTGCACCCACTCGACCGCATCCGCAGCAACCAGTTCACAACCTTCGGCACATTCAAAATAACCATCTGCGATACTCAGATGAATCGGGTCTAAATCAATACCCACAATATGCTCAGGCTGAACCAGCTCACGTAGTTTACGCGCCACAGTACCTGCTCCGAAGCCAAGCATCAGTACACTCTCGATACTACCCTTTGGCCGATACAGAGCCGGAAGCGCAATCAAATCCCAAATGCAACCAGACAATGGCCGGTTCGGATTCCACTGCGAATGATTCACGCCATTGCGATACAGGCGCAGCGTCGCTCCCGCTGAGCGTACTTCATAATGATTTGCTTCGATTGTTTGACTCCAGATGATGGCCATGTCTGCTTTGTGCCGAATGATAGTCAGACTACAAGACATTCAAACATAATTTTTAACAAATACTTTAGCATATTTATACGACAAATTAGTCCCAAAGGACTATTATTATAATTCGCGCATTATTAATGCGCAGCATACTTTGCTCCATGTCATACTGATTTATGGGTATTTCGTATGACACGGCCCGAAGGGATGCGCTGAAACAGTTTAGGGGGTTTTTGTGCATCCACTTCGGCCACATTTTAGATTAAAATAACACTATTATGTGTGTTTCGTCGCAGCCCAGTCTGAACCTCTGTTCTAAGGTCGCGTCTAAAATTAAATTCTAAATCCTGCGCCACCGAAAACATAGTGTGGGCTGCCTGCACAGTCCCAATGCAGACAGACCCTGCAAGCAACTCGTGAACAACGCAGCAAGCCAACAATTATGATGTTTTTAGCTCCCTTTAGAAACTGAATGTCTGGCCGCAGCCAGAAATACAGCACGACAAATCAGCTGTCCGCCTGCATGCGCCGTACCATTTGTTGCGCCTGTTTCGGCACCCAATGTTGCCAGTCACTGCCGCCAGCCTCGATCAGCTTCATTGCCTTGCGGCTGGTCATCGCCAGCAATGCCGGATCCCCCACTCCAATTGGGCGAATACGGCCATTTTGTAATAAGTGCTGGTAAAAAAACTGCCAATTCTCCGGTGCCTTGAAATTGTCCACTGTTACCAGCTCTAGACTCTTGGTATTGTGCCAAGGATAGACAAAAAGTTGCACACGATTTTTAAACAACCGCCCGAAGGACTCTAAAATACCACCTGCCAAGTTCTCCGACCATTTCTCTTTGAACAGCTCATTGAGCAAGCCAATGCTCAAAATGATCGCAATCGGCTCAGCGGTATAGCGGCTCAAATAAGTCGCAATACGGTGAAACTCTGCACTGCGGGAAATCAGCACTGTCTTGTCCAAGGCCTGTAGCGCATCCGCGCGATCCAGGAAATCACCGTGATCCACCGAACCATCACGCAACAAATTATTCATACTGATCTCACAGACTTCGATCGCTCGCTCTTGCTGTTCATCGGTCATTACATTCGAGAACACCGCCCGCGACTGACGAATCATATCCAAGTGCAACTTCAACACTGGCTTAAAGCTACCCCTCAGCAACAAGATCGGTCGTTTATAAAGCGCATCTGCGGCCTGCACCACTTCCCCGTCCTTGTTAAACATTGCAGCATCCGTCAGACCACTTTGCACCAACTGCAGCGCACAGAGACGATTATCCACATAGCGAAACCCTTCTCCGCTAAAACGCAGCATATCCACTTCGACTCGACCAGCAACCAGACCATCCGCCAACGACTCCACGAAGCTCTGTAAACTGTCCCTATAGTAAAACGCCGCATGAATCAAATTAACGCCGACTTTGCCAAGCGCATCCATTTGATCCTGACTGCTCTCATCCAGCAGACGTAAATGCAGCACAATCTCGCAAGGTGGTGTATTCGGCTTCAACTGCAATCGCACGCCCAACCAACCATGACACTCTGCCGTATCCTTGTAGCCCCGAGCACGAACGGTATTACAGAACGAGAAAAAGGTCGTGTCATCTCCACGTGATGGCCCTAGCCGTTCCTCCATCAAGCCATACTCATATTCCAACATAGAATGCAGACGCGACTGAGATACGTAGCGCGAAGTCTTACCATACAAGGCATCACTCATCTTCATGTCGTACGCAGAAATTGTTTTGGCCACTGTGCCTGCACTTGCAGAGACACGGAAAAACCAATTGGCGGTTTCCTGCCCGGCTCCGATTTCGGCAAAGACACCGTACTTACTCGGATCAAGATTAAGGGCTAAGGCCTTTTCGAATGTGCTTAGGATTGTACGTTCTACCATTTTTTAAAGAGTCTATCACTGCGATCAGGAAAAGTGAAGCCATGCTATGCCACTAGCTCATAAAAAAAACCAGCTATTTCCAAAAATTTGAACCGATCGCCTAAACTGACCGCCATAACACACGGGCAGACTGATTCGCTAACGACTGCGCGACCATTTCAGTAAATGTCATATAACGCAGGCCTTGCTCAAATGTGGTCAGTTCGACTGGTGTATGGGTGCGAATCGATCTCACAAAGTCCGCTTCGACCTGCCAACCGCGACTTTGCCCTCGGGCAATAGTGATCTTTGTTTCCAGAGATGAACCAGCCTCACTATAGAGCAGTTGCTTTTTAAATGCATCAAACCGTAACGCCCCCTTTGACCCATTCAATCGAAACTCCATTCGTGGCTTGCCAGATTCGACTCCGCTAAAATGATACACCAAGCGTGCACCGCTCTGCGCAAAGCGCCCCAAAATGCTTAAGCTATCAGGCACCTCTACCTTGACTACATCGGTCATATCTGGATACGAGCGAGTGGCCTTAAATACCGCACCATCTGCAATCAACCACTCTGGCTCATCCTCGACCCAGCGCTGCACTGTCTCGTGCATAATACCCATCGTCAGCACATTATTACCGCTCAAGCGGCGCTCCTGCCGCCACATCATTGGCGCATCGGGCGAAGCCGCTTGCCCGCCAGTGTGCACCACCCGAATTTCCAGCAAGTCACCTAGTTTACCCGCAACAATCATTGCACGAATCGTCTCATCGAAATCCAACGAAAAAGGCGCTGGCACAATCTGCGCTACTAGATCTGGGTGCGCTTGAGTGACCGCGTACATACGCCGCGCCTCCTCTAGGTTGGCAGCCATGCGCGCCTCGCACAGCACATGCTTGCCACTTTCCAGCGCCGCAATCGTCAACTGCGCATGCATATTCGGCCAGGTGCCAATACAAATTGCATCCAAAGACGGGTCCGCCACCACCTCCTGCCATGTATCCACGGCGCGCTGTATCCCGTCTGCCTTTGCTACCTTCTCAGCCGACGCTCGGCTACGATTAGCCACCACTGAAAGTTCTACATTTTCTATTTTATGAAATCCAGGAATGTGCGTCTGCCGCGTATTTGCACCCGCGCCAATAAATCCGATGCGTAATTTGCGATGCTCCATACTAGTCGTGACTGCTTTAAATTAACTGAATTGCCCGAGATGCAAAGTCAACTGGTGCTGCGTGCGTTTGGCAAATTCGGGATTGTGCGTCACCAGCACCAAACTCTTCGCTTCTTCACCAGCGAGTTCGAGCAAAAGATCCATGACCGCCACGCCGGTCGTCTCATCGAGATTGCCCGTGGGTTCATCGGCTAGTACCAGCGGTGGATCATTGATTAACGCACGTGCCACGGCAACTCGCTGACGCTCCCCCCCCGAAAGTTTAGAAGAACCATGCCGCAAGCGATGTCCCATTCCCACACGCTTCAACAGCGCCTCCGCACGATCAATCACAGTGCTATTAATACGCCCTGCAATGCGTGCGCCCAATAATACATTCTCCAGAGCATTTAGCTCTGGTGCTAAGTAATACGATTGAAACACAAAGCCGATATAATTGGTGCGGCGTGCAGCTAACCACGACAACGAACGCCCCGACACTTGCTGCCCATTCCACAACAACTCGCCGACATCAGTGTTCTCCAAGCCTGAGAGTACATTCAACAAAGTGGACTTACCACTGCCCGATTCGCCGCGGATACTCACACTCTCACCGCGTCGCAGCTTAAAATTGACACCATTTAAGACCGAGATCGCTCCCTCTGGGCTGGGAAAAGACTTCCCCAACTGTTTTGCCTCTAGAATTATATCGTCTGAATTATTCACTTCGCAAGGCATCAGCAGGTTTCAATCGAGCGGCTCGCAATGCAGGCAACAAGCCAGCCAATGTCGAGATAACAATCGCAAAGCATGTCACGACCACAAAGTCAGTCATCAAATAATGAACCGGAATCTCATACACATCATACTGCCCGAGAAAGTTGACCTGTGAATTTGTCAGCCACGCGTAAGCCGCAAGTATCGGGCTACGGTAGTGCAGGCAGATGACTGCCAGCGCGATGCCCACAGCAGTGCCAAGCGCACCAATCACCAATCCCTGAAAACAAAAACTATATGCCACCTGATGCGGACGTCCGCCCATGGCGACTAACAGGCCAATTTCGCGTGTTTTGCGCAGCACTGCCATCATCAAGGCAATCGCAATTGAGAACGACGCTACCAAAATAATGAAGATGATGATAAACGAGATCACCCGCTTCTCTTGCTCGATCACAAATAAGAACTCTCGGTTCGAATCGATCCAG
>JABJQI010000079.1 GCA_018663485.1 Opitutia bacterium | reverse complement strand
CCGTCTCTACTACTTTGGTTGCGATTGTTTCGCAATCTGCGATTGTTTTAGCTGACGCCTTCCCCCCAAATCATTCATAAATGTCTCTCTTCCCCCATTCTAAGCGAGCGCAACGCCCCGCCCAAGGCGGTTTTGCGCTCGTCATAGCACTCAGCTTGATGGCTTTTGTGCTCCTGCTACTGCTCTCGATCACCACTCTGGTGCAGGTCGAGTCACAGAGTTCGCAGAGCCAGATGCAACGCATGGAAGCCGAGCAATCGGCACTCCTCGGTTTGCAAATCGCGCTAGGAGAACTGCAAAAGGCCGCAGGGCCGGATCAGCGGGTCACCGCGACGGCGGGGATCGTTAACGGAGCGACTCCTGTTGAAAGCACGCAGCACTACACGGGTGTTTGGAATAGTGATCCTAGCATTCCTGTGGCTGATCGCTTCATGCAGTGGTTGGTGTCATCAAGTGATAATCAACTAGGACAGGGTGTTCACACTGAAGCGTGGAGCAACACGGGGCAACCCGTTGACAGTGGAAGCGCATATTCCGTGAGTGCGGGGAGTGAAGATGATTTCGTGCTCCTCGTCGGCAATGGATCGGTCGACGCAGCTAGTGCGTCGTCTATCCAAGCCGTGGTCGCAGAGAAAATAGCGTATTTGAATTCTAATGGCTCACAAGGGAAGTATGCGTGGTGGGTGGCCGATGAAGGGGTGAAGGCGAAAGCCAATGTTGGCACCAATGAGAATAACCTGAACTTCAATTCGTCCGCTCTTTCCGATCAGTTAAGTACCGCCTATAATCTGTCGGCTTCACCGCGTTCGGGAGTGGAAGTGCTTGCTCCGGAATATGCTAATTTTTCGAAAGTATTGACGGATGCCGCATATCGAAACGATGTTTCGAAAGTCAACAGTTTTGCTGGGATTCAGATATTGGAAGCAGGGACTTTATCAGGAAACGATGTCCTTAAAGGCAACTACCACGACTTGACGCTTGGTTCTTTCGGTCTGCTTACAAATTCGGTGAAAGGAGGGCTAAAAGAAGACCTTTCGCTTGCGTTTGAATTTGAAGCTAAGGATATCAACGTGCTCGTTGGTGACGATCAATATCTCTATAATTACGTTGATACTAGTACTGTTCGGGGGCCCCGATGGGATATTCTTCAAGAGCATTACTTGAATTATAAGAATTTGGACACTTCCAGTAGCATACCCCGGGTAAAGACACGATTGGGAGGCGAGCCGGGTAAGTATGGTGAACTCAGCGCGAGTTCTCCTGCGGATAGAAGAAACGAGAATAGTGCGTATCACCGTTTTTTCTCAGAACTACATTTGGCGGATGATGCGGTGGTGCAAGATACGACTGAAAATGTAGATGGAGACGCTATGACGATTCCACGTGCCCATTCGACTCCGATCGCTCCAGTTGTACTCACTAACATGATGGTATTAAGTACGTGGGTGCATGATCATGATGGCAACGTCATGCGAGGCGGTGGGCCGAATACGGTAAATTTGGTCGTTAATCCTGTGACCGTCTTATGGAACCCATATAACTGTCACATGAGCTTGGATCCTGCAGCTCCCGAGCCCTACATTCTCAATAATGCCGATTTTCAGATTTCGATTGTTGCAGTGCAAGATCGGACTTATACACCCCCTTGGTCTCAATATATTCATACGCCCTACGCGCAGCCTGTAGTCTCAGGGGTCGGTCATTCTTGGAATCATTCTTCCGATAAAATGGCATGGTTGCACGATCTAAGCTTTGATAATTCTGATAGTAATACGCCAGACGGCATCAAGGAGGATGGGCGTAAGTCCGCTCTCGTTATTCCGCGAGGTTTGTTTGAATTTGCGCCGGGTGAGATGAAGTTATTTTCGGCAGGAACTGATGTGAAAACCGGTAGCTATACTGGACTCACTCGCGAGCTCGGCGATTCTGAGGTGAATAGAAATCGCGTGATGGACGCACAGCTCGGCTGGAATGCGGATGGCGGTTGGGTCATTAACAATATGAATCGCGAGGTTGTTGCTGGAGCATGGGCGACCGAGTCTGCGGATGACCCTAATGATATATACAAACACAACCAGCCACTGTATGTCCACAACTGGATCTTCTTGGAGATTTGGGCATCCGATACGATGCAGACGGGGCTCTACTATGATAGCACGGACTTTGAATACCCCGAATACTACAGCCTGAAAGCGCAACGAACGGGCGCGGATGAGGTGGGGTATGATGAGGATATCCCGTTTTATCGCACCGGCGAAACCTCTAATTCGTCAAGTCGTAAGGTAAGTGGCGATAATAATGCGAATGGTATTGTTGCTTCTGGGAACACATCTTGGGGGACAGGACCATGGTCATTTTCTGTTTTCTCGGAAAAAACGATGTCACTGGATGATCGGGATGAAAAGGAAGATGGCTCAAGTGGGGCGTTTTCCCAAGCGCCAGAACTGTTCTTATTTAATTCGCCGAGAGCAAGACACATCAGCGGGATTAATTCGTCATTTTTAACGAACGCAAGGCAGCCTTACTCTGGCTACAAAATGGAGCGATTGGCACCTGCTTCTATTTTGCCAATTGATCTAGATAATACTAATACATTTTGGGGGGAGAGTTTTAGCAGTTCAGCTGGTTATGGACGATTGGCTATGTGGGAAATCCCTAGGTTGCCTTTAACATCCATCGCGCAGCTCCAACATGCCCAAATTGAGCGCTTCCAACATGAACCTTCCTACGCCATTGGGAATTCCTACGCGTCGCCCTTTATTGACCAGGATCAATTAGTCTCTACGCGTCAGCTTGATTACCAGAGGGGCAGTACCAGCGAATACGTGGACGGTTCATCAGTGGACTCTTCTTATTTATGTAATCAGGCCTTATGGGATGATTATTTCTTTTCGAGTATCACGCCTGAATTCGCCCTTTCTAGTGCAAATTACTCGGAGTCTCGTACCATTGAGCAGGTCATTGCCGGATTTATGGACTCCAGTGGTGGTGCCGCTGCGTCATTGCCCAACCCAAGGGTTAAGTACGTGGCTAACTCATTAAAATCCGACACCGAAATGGCAGAATCATTACTGGATGATACTGCGAATGCATCTGAAAAAGTAGCGGGAAGTCTGATGGTGGACGGCACTTTTAATATAAATTCCGTTTCAGTCGAGGCATGGAAAGCGTTTCTTTCGGGAGCGAATAACATGCCAGTCTTAAATAATCATCTGGAGAACGGTAGCTCAAGTGTTCAGCAGAACAATGGCGGGGTTGTCTTTTCGAGATTTAGCATACCCAATCAGTCTGACTACGGTACAGGTATTCAGAACGATGACTGGGAAGGGTATCGCCTGCTTGATCAGGTCGAAATTAATGATCTTGCTGTGGAAATAGTAAGGATAATCAAAGAAAGAGGCCCCTTTTACTCCGTAGCTGATTTTATAAATCGTAGTTTAACAACATCTGGAGATAACTGGAAGGCAGGTGTGCTTCAGCTCGCAATCGACCTAGCTGGTTTAAATGATGGCATTACCGGTTCGGGGGCTCCAGTTGCCAAGACGGGTGGCTCTGCTTCGGAGAGTTTTGTGACACCTACAGCAGGGCCTGAAGTGAACAAGGCGGGGATGATCGGATACTTACTGCAGAGCGACCTTCTGAATCAGATTGGTCCCTTTATTTCGAATCGATCCAATACCTTTAAAATTAGAACGTATGGTGAAAGCGGTAACCTCACTTCAGGCTCTCAGCCAGCAAAAGCCTATCTTGAAGCTGTTATTCAGCAACTCCCCGAATACGTTGACGGCACTGAGTCTCCAGATACCGCACTTGCAGACCTAAATGTCACGAATGAATCTTTTGGCAGAAAATTCCGCATCGTGTCAATTACTTGGCTTAATGAAGATGAAATATAAATCGATCCTATTCAACTGGGCACGTTTCCGGCTATTGTTAGTGGTAACGTGCGTGCTCTGCTCATACTTACCGAATGCATACGCAGAGCAGCCGATCTCCGTGTCGTTTAACTGTATACTTTGGGATATGAATGCCTCGCAAATTCCTTTGTGTTACATCTCGAAAGGCAAGAAGCAGGAATTGGGGCGACTGGTCAATACGCAGAAATCGATGTCTCCCTATCAATACACCGGAAGCCCTCTGTTGCTGTTTTATAATTCTAAAACGTACGACGCATCTCCTGATGCAGTTAATGTTGCGGTTGCATCTGTGCGAATCGACCCTGGGTTGAAGGAGCCGCTCCTTGTTATCTCAAAGCGTAAGAACGGAGATTTATCTATATTTTCGATCGAACATAGCATGTCAGTGTATGGCAAGGATACCTATCGGTTTTATAACACAACTTCACGGAGGATTGCTATTAAAGTGGATAATTCTGTAATGAAGTTGGATCCAAATAGCATGGAGAATATGATTCCGGACACCACAGAGCATCCCAATGCGCATGTAAAAGCGGTTGAAATTAAGGATGACGGATCGATCAAAAAATTGTACACTAACATGTGGCCCAAGCGAAAAAATCAGCGCTATTTGTGTTTTATCACTGATGCGGATGAAAGGAAACCGGGGAGAATTAAAGTAAAAGTGATAACTGATTTCGTTGTTAAGGATGCTCCCATAGAGGAGGCGGATGGATTACTTGTCCCATTTTAGAGATAATTATTCATCCCAATGGATTTCCGCTCTGGCTCTATTTTCGCTTCTTGCTGATTTGACTGATGAAATACCTGAAAATTACTCAAATCAGAGCCTTGCTCTCTGTGCTGTGTGTGTTGCCCGCAACGCTAGCGGCGGCCGCCTCCGAGCGTCCTGAACAGCCGAATGTGATTTTGCTGCTCACCGATGATCTCGGTTGGCAGGATGTGAAGTGTTACGATATTGACGAGCCTTCGCCGATGGAGACGCCGAATATCGACGCTCTTGCGAAAGAGGGCGTGCTGTTTTGGCAGGCCTACTCGCCGGCCCCGACGTGTGCGCCGACGCGCTGCGCAATCATGAGTGGCAATCATCCGGCGCGTGCGCAGAAGACGCATGTCGTGGGAGGCGGCCCGCCGACTCCGTATAATAAAGAGCTGCACCGTATGATGCCGCCCTGGTATAGCGGACGCATGCCGGAAGGCGAACTGACGTTGGCGCGCGTGTTACAGAAAAATGGTTACGCGACAGGGCATTGCGGTAAGTGGCATATGGCGATTAATCACAATGCGTATCCGCAGCCAGAAGATCAGGGATTTGATTGGACTCGTCACAACCTCGGCACGACTCGACGTATGACGCCGCATCGCTTGACTGGCTTTGCGACACGTGAAGAGGGCGATCCTTACAAGTTGGATGAAAATGGATTTCCCTTTCATCAGAACAGTGAAGACGCCATGCAGTTTATCGCAGAGCACGCGGATCAACCGTTCTTCCTCTATTATGCGACTTGGCTGGTGCATACACCGATCCATACGCGCAGCGAGGAGTTGCTACAGAAGTATGTTAAAAAGCTAGGCGTTGGGCTACCAGAGAATCCTGCTGAATGGAAAGGTGAGGGGCAGACCAATCCGTTCTACTGTGCGATGGTTGAAGAGTTGGATTACTATGTGGGGCGCTTGCTTCAGTATCTCGACACCACCGAAGATCCCCGCTGGCCTGGGCATAGCTTGCGTGAAAATACCTATCTGATTTTTACTTCCGATAATGGCGGCATGGAGCGGCATCCCGGTGAAATTATCACCGATAACTTCCCGCTGGCTCGTGGCAAAATCTCCGCGATGGAAGGCGGCACGCGCGTGCCGTTGATTGTTCGTGGCCCCGGGATTGCTGCGAATGTTCAGTCTGATGTGATGGTCAATGGACTCGATTTTTATCCGACGATTCTCGCATTGGCTGGCATCGAGCAACCCGCCCAAAAACACCTAGATGGTGCAGATCTCAGCGGCTTGTTGAAAACAGACCCGACTAATCCGAAACTCGTGCATGAGGCGGATGGCCGCGTGCGCGATACGATGGTGTGGCACTTCCCCAACAGTATTGCGTTGGAAAGCACGATTCGTATCGGTGATTGGAAGTTGGTGCGCAACTATGATCATTTGAACAACCAGCATGCCTCCGAGTTGGAACTCTATCGTTTGTATGACACGCAAGGCGGTCGGCAAAATCGTGGCGATATCGAAGAAGCGAACAACCTCGCGGACTCGATGCCCGAAAAGGCGCATGCGCTCAATGCGAAGTTGACTGAAATCCTTACTGAAATGGAAGCGAGTTATCCGTATTACAATCCTGACTTCAAGCACCCGTTACCGAATAAGGAAAAGGTCTGCGCGATCGAATCGCATGTGCAGACGGGCGACCGCGTCGAATTCAGCTATCAGGAAAACGGTGCCAAGGTCGTGCGCGCTAATTTGATCTATACGCTCAATGGCGGCGCGCAGTATGAGGAGTGGTTTCGTCAACCCGCAGAATTGTTGCCAGGGGAAAAAGTCGCCGCGCAACTGCCAACGGGCGCAACGCATTATTTTATTAATCTGATCGACGAAAACAACTTTCTTAAAAGTTACCCTGAAGTGATGGACATGCGTGGGCAGGCAAATGGGAAGAACCCGTATTCGACCGTCGCATTGCCTGTGTTGTAATTTACATGTTAAGTTCAAAATATACCCAGCTCAAAAGCGCCGCACTCCTAGTGTTGCTGGTGCCCTCGATTTCAACGCTTGCTGCGATGCCTTCCGCGCGCGCAGCTGTGAAGCGGCCCAATATCATCCTCTTTTTGATCGATGATTTGGGCTGGGCGGATCTGGGCGTGACTGGCAGCACATTTTATGAAACCCCCAATGTCGATGCGCTGGCTAAAGCAGGGGCGTTTTTTACAGATGCGTATGCTGCTAATCCAGTCTGCTCGCCTACGCGCGCGAGTATTCTGACCGGTAAGTATCCGAGTCGGATCGGGTTGACTAATCACAGTGGCTACAACGGCCCCAAAGGCCCCGATCATCAGCTGATGCCACCGGAGATTGTTGGTAATATGCCGCCCGAAGATACGACGCTGGCAGAAGCCTTGCAGGGTGCGGGCTATACCACTGCTCATATTGGTAAGTGGCACTTGCAGGCGCATCACGATACCAGTCGTGATCATTTCCCGCAGGCGAGTGGCTTTGATGTGAACATCGCCGGGCATCGGGGAGGGCATCCCAATTCTTTTTATTATCCGTATCAAGGCACCACGCACCCGGCATACGATGTGCCGGATCTCGAAGACGGCAAAGCAGGCGACTATCTCACCGATGTATTGACGGATCGTGCGATCGGATTTCTGGAGGCGCAAGCTGACAATGATCAGCCGTTCTTTTTGAATATGTGGTATTACACCGTGCATACTCCGATTCAGCCGCGCAAAGATAAGTTGCAAAAGTATCAGAAGAAAGCAAAGGCAATGGGGCTCAATGCCACGATGCAAGACGCGCTCCCTGATCACCAAAGCCTCACACATGCACATCAGGACAATGCCGCGTATGCCTGCATGGTCGAAAGCATGGATGAAAATATCGGCCGCATTCTGGGCCGAGTGAAATCACTTGGTTTGGAGCAAGATACCCTGATCGTATTCCTGTCCGACAATGGCGGGCTTTCCACAGGATCAGGGGCAATGTCACCGACGTCGTGCTTCCCGCTGCGCGCGGGCAAAGCGTGGGTCTATGAGGGGGGCATCCGATCACCACTCATCATTAAACTCCCCGGTGTGGTCAAAGCGGGGCAGCAGATTGCAGAACCAGCGATCAGCACTGACATCTATCCGACAATCCTCCAACTGGCAGGCCTACCACTTCGGCCAGAGCAGCATCTCGACGGCGTGAGTCTTCAGCCACTGCTGATTGGGAAAAAAGAATCGCTCGATCGCGAGGCGATTTATTTCCATTACCCGCACTATCATCACATTAATACGATGGGGCCCGCTGGCGCGGTGCGTCGTGGCGACTTCAAACTGGTCGAAGTGTTTGAAACAGGAAAGGTGGAGCTCTACAACTTGCGCGATGACATCGGCGAGCAGCATGATTTGGCGACTGAGATGCCTGAGTTAGCCGAGGAACTGACCCACCTGCTGCACGACTGGCGTGAAATGTCTGGAGCGGTGATGCCAGTTGCGCATCCCGATTACACCCCAGCGAATGATTATCGCGGGTCGATTCATCGCCCATCCATAAATTAATTGATCTGATCACTTTATGATCTGCGTGCTGCTGGCTTCTTTATTGGCTTGTAGTTGCTCCTGATGTTACTATTAACAGTCTTCTTGCATGGCTATCTTACAAACGACTTTTAAGGCTTTATTACTAAGCGCTTCTTCCTTGTTAATACTCGGTTTTCCGTCTGTGAACGCAGGCGAATCCGCCACGAAGCCGAATATCGTTTTCATCCTGACGGATGATCAGGGTTACGGTGATCTTCAACGTCATGGGCATCCGTATTTGCAGACGCCACATATCAATCGTCTGCATGACGAGAGTGTGCGCATGGACAACTTCTACGTAAGCCCATCTTGCTCGCCGACACGTGCGGCCTTGCTGACCGGGATGCATGAGTTTCGTAATGGAGTGACACATACATTGATCCCACGCGAGCATCTCAATGCAGAAGCAGTGACGTTACCAGATCTCTTGAAGACTGCAGGCTATAAGACCGGGTTTATCGGTAAGTGGCACCTCGGCGGTTCAAAGGGCTATGCACCAAGCTATCGTGGCTTCGACTGGTGCTCGACCAATCCAATGGGCCCGCGCAAGCACTTTGATCCTGAAATTATTCGTAATAATGTGCGCACGCAGCGTAAGGGGTTCCGTGAAGATATCTTCTTCGATGAAGCGATGACGTTTATTGAGGAAAGTGGCGATCAACCCTTCTTCTGTTACCTTGCAACGTATTCGCCACACACGCCGCTTGCAGCGCCTGAGAGCTTTATCGCTCCTTTCCGTGCACAAGGGCTCAACGAAACACATGCGGCCTATTTAGCGATGATTGAAAACGTCGATTACAATGTTGGACGCCTTATGAAATTCCTGGAAGAGACCGGCCGCGATGACAATACGGTGATATTATTCATTAATGACAACGGAGTCACTGAGGGGCTAGATGTTTATAATGCAGGGATGCGTGGTTGTAAGGCGACTGCCTGGGAGGGTGGCACTCGCGCGATGTCGTTCTGGCGCTGGCCAAATCATTGGAAGCCTCGGATGGTTAACAATTTGTCTGCACACCTCGACGTGTTGCCTACGCTTTGTGAATTAGCTGGTGTTGAAGTGCCAGAAGCGCTGCAGTCGGAGCTTGAAGGGTTCAGTCTTATGCCGATCTTAGAGGCGAAGGATGAGATTAGCTGGCATGATGATCGTATGCTCTTTCATCACGTAGGGCGTTGGCCGAGCGGCTTGGCCGAGTCGCATAAATATGCGATGGTGAACGCGCGCCGCGGCGACTACTTGCTCGTGCGTAGCGCACCTTGTGGTGATCCCGCGTGTGAAGAATTTCAAAGCCAGTGCACTACGCTGCGTGCTGTGTATAACGGTCTAACGACGACAACCTATGCGAATGGAACTGCACAAACTCACTGGGGCGCCACACCTATGGGGCATTGGGCTTTGTTCAACGTGAAGGAGGATCCCGCCTGTGAGAACGATCTCTCGTATTCGAACCCTGAAATGGTTTCGAATATGGCTGCGTCCTATGATAATTGGTGGGATACACTTTATCCAACGATGATGGCACGCGGTGGCGATGAGGGTGATCCTGATGTGAGTTCTAAAGCCTCTCGTAAGGCACGATCCTGGAAGGGGCCGACTTCGGATGCTGAAATTAAAAACAAGACATCTGCCGAAGAGAAGTCAGCTGGGTCTGAGCGTTTTAAGCGTATGGATGCGAACGGAAATGGTGAGGTCACCAAAGAGGAATATGTCGCGCCGTTTTTGAATCAAGTCACTGTAAAAGATCAGAATGGCGATAGTCAGCTAAGTGTTTCAGAGTTTGATGTGCCTCATTTTAAGTCTGTAGATGCGGATGCAGATGATCAGCTCACTGCCGATGAAATTCAGCACTTTTATGATCAGCAATTTAAGCAGTTGGATAGTGATGAGAATGATTTGATCACTGCCGATGAAATATAGGCTTCTTTATCGATGAAAAATCCCAGCTATTTAATTTCTACGGTCGTCATCATTATGGTGTCGATCGTGCCAAAAATGGGGCATGGGCATGGTTCGGCATGGAATCGCCCCGAGAGCTACGCATTTGCGGATAGTATTCGAGGAAACCCGACTCCGTGGTGCACCCTGAAGTTAGCCAAGCAGCTGGGGAATTCATATGAAGTCACGTTTCGATCCATCAAGCCGCTTGATTCTGCCGAGCTCGTATCAACGACTGATGATGGTATCACGGGGGCACGGACGTGGGTGCAGACGCCGCTTTCGAAGCCAGTCGCTGGTAAGAATAGTAAAATCTGGAACGTTAAGGCACGTATTCCAAAGGGCAGCACTGCGTGGTTTATCAACGTGCAATCTGGAGACTTAGTTGTCAGTTCTTAGTTTACTGAGTTGTAGCCTTAAAACCATTTGATTATCTTAGATCGGTTCCAAATTATTCAAGAATAGCATCGTATGTTGAAATCACCGCGTCATTTTTTTGCCGCCGCTGCGGTGGCACTCTCTTTCCTGTTAAACCTGTCAGCTCAATCGTCGGTCGATTACGAGGCCTTCCTTGGGCAGCATGACATGGTCTGGGATCGTGTGCCCAATCGCTGGGAAAATGCGCCCTATACTGGTAATGGCAATGTAGGCTTTCTTTTTTATCAACCTAAGGAAGCAGCGCGTAATGTCATCTCGATCTATGCGGGACGTCACGATTATTACGACCACCGTGAGCAGTATGAAGGTCAGGACATGCTTTGGATCTACCGCGGACGCTTACCGCTCGGGCATTTTGATCTCAAGTCGAAGGGCGACATTATTGACGCGGATCTGCGTCTTGATTTATGGAATGCCGAAATGACGGGAGTGATTACTACCACCGAGGGCTCTTATCGTGTGCGAGGGATCAGTCATAGTTTAGAAGATGTGATCTATTTTGAAACGGATGCGGAGAATGAGTCTGTTGAAATCACATGGCATCCGGATAAACCGTTTTCATCAGTTCGTAAGGTCTTAGACCAAGGTGGCGGCCCCAAGGCGGATGGTATTTGGAAAGCCATGCGTGAGGCGCCGTATCCATCGGCTCCGGATCCTGTATTGAGTGAGAAGAATGGCATGAAGTTTTGCCTACAGCCATTGTATCAGCATCGGGGAGAGACGACGACGGGTTGGGAGGTTCGTGGCGCAGCGGATGCGCGCCAAATTATGATCGCCAGTATTCATCATAGTTATCCCGAAGCAGATAGTTTAGAAAAGGTAACTCAAAACTTAATCACGGCACGGGACTTACTGAGCTCGAAGACTTTCCTTATCTCACATCAACAGTGGTGGCATGACTATTATCCACAGAGTTTCCTGACGCTTAACGATCCCGAGAAAGAAGCCTTTTATTGGATACAAATGTATAAGCTCGGTTCGGCGATGCGTGAGAACGGCCCGATTCTTGATTTGATGGGGCCATGGTATCATAAGACATTTTGGCCAATGGTTTGGGGCGATCTCAATGTGCAACTGATCTATTGGACGCACCTGACTGCTAATCGCATGTCGGTCGGCGAATCGTTGGGGAACAATATTGATAAGTATGCGGGCAACTTAGCCAAGAATGGTCCTGCTCATTGGAAGGATAGCGCGAATGTGGCGACACTCTTCCCGCAGGATATGGATGCGCAGATTGGCGAGGTGGTTCCCGATATGCTGGCATGGATCATGCATAACTATTGGCTGCATTGCGAATATGCGGGCGATCGTGAGCGGATGCGCGACGGTGTCTTCCCCGTGCTAAGGCAAACTGTGAATAGTTATCGTCATTACTTGAAAGATAATCCGGTCAAATCGGAGGATGGCACGATTCATATCAAGTATAGTTGGTCGCCCGAGTATCCTGCTGGCCGTGGGCAGGACGTTAATTTTACCATTTCTCTGATACAATGGAGCTGCCAGACGCTGCTCGATATGAACGAAGAGTTTGCTCTCAACGATCCGTTGGCGGCGGAGTGGCAAAATATCTTGGATCACTT
>JABJQI010000137.1 GCA_018663485.1 Opitutia bacterium | reverse complement strand
TCAAGGTCTTCCACAAGGTGCTGGGCTGCGCCCCCAGCACCGTCGGCGCGCGGTAGGCACAAAAAAGCCCCTATTTCTAGGGGCCGTAAATGGTGGAGGTGGCGGGAGTCGAACCCGCGTCCCTCGTGCTTTCATACGTGGCATCTACATGCTTAGCTTTCAATTTATTGTCGTCGCCAGATCGCCTAAATGCGAGCTATCTGGTTTCCAGGCTTCCTAAATACAACTGATAAGCGGAAGCCAGATTATCAGTTATGCCTGCTAGTCGACGCCTCACTCCCTTAGCAGGTGTCTAGGGTGAAACGTTGCCGCTTTAAGCAGCAAGAGCGAATTGTTCTTCGCCAATTATTATTTGTAATGGATTGATACGGAGCCTCCATTATCTCCGACATGCAGCCTCGTATTACGACACAAGGTCGAATCCGTGACACCCCCTGAAATTGATGACTAATGATTGATCGCTAATGGCAAATCAGAACTGTTAGTGTTGGGAAATTACGGAAAGAACTTGGTCCGCTTTTGCGGAGGTTCTCTCAAAGAACGACTCAAACGATCACGCAGCTTGTACTAAATAGCAAGTCTGGCTTTATGGATTTTGTGCCAGCGGCCTACGGCCTCACGGCATATACTTAAATAGGTGTATCAAACCTGATCCATTCAAGGCCATGCGTATCTTGCCTGAGCCAATGCTACCATCGTCAATGATGGAATCGATGCGGACTGCTTGCTCTGGGGTGAAGCCCAGGTTGTAAACGTAGACGTAAATTAAATTGCTGGTATTTACGTAAAACCAATTGTAAGTCCCGTCTTTCCAAGTGCTTGGAAGGTAATCTCCGATAGAGTCTGGCATCTCTCGGTAGGTCATCTTGGGTGGATAGCCGCCCTCAGTCGTGCTGTAAAATTCGATGGCATTCGTGAAGACGCGAATGTCGTTCGCAGCCGCGGTCGCTTCGGCTCTTTGTGCGGCGGCGGTGACACCCGGCACGGCGAGTAGCGCCAGTATTCCAATGACTGTGGTGACAACCATTAGTTCGACGAGTGAAAATGCTCTGGGGTTTTTAGCCTGCATTTAGTGAGTGTTCCTACCACTGATTGAGTTGATCGTCTTCTTTTTTTGATAATTTGTCAAAGCAGGAGGTGGATGCGGAGTGAGGATAGTGTTAAACAGGTCGATCGCTCTAACGGTATAGCGTGGCCTAAAAGACCGCTAAATCCTCAAAGTAGGCTTTGTTTGTTTTTGGATCGTATACCGCAGTGGCGGAACTTTCAGCGGGGTTTTGTGCGACTAGGCCATCTTGGATGCGGATACTGATCGCAGCTTGCCATGTTTGGAATTGCTCTACGGAGACGTAGCCGTCGGGCGCTATGGATTGGTTTTGCTGCTCTTGGTCTGGCGGTAGATAGGCTTTATAGCGGTTGAGGTTTGTTAGTGTGCTTAGCCGCTGCACCTGCATGCCCTTGCTTGCAGCCCAAGCTTTAAAATTTTCTAGGCTAACTTGAAACTCGTAGACTTGAACTTGTTTGGAGCGATAGTAAGAGATATTGGATGTGTAGTCGGGGAGCCACTTGACCTGATCGACGTTTACGCCGTATTCGGGGGCGGTGTTAAGGAAAAAAAAGATGGCAAATGGCAGGGCAACGATCAGGCCGAATAAAGCGTAGAGTGCTCGCAGGTCTCGACGGGTCTTTGGTTTGAAGGATTCGAGTGCGTCTTCGTAAAAGCGCAGCATGAGATTAGCGCGTGCTTTTTCAGCACCTTCCTGGGCGATGAGGTCTTCGTATGAGCTGAGGCGCCAGCGTTTCTGTAGTTTTTCGTAGCGCTCGAGTGCTTTTTTTTCGAGTGCTTTCTGGCTATTGAAGTCGGTGTTAATTTGAAGGACGCTGACGTAGCCTTCTTGGGTCACCGTGGTCCAGGATTCACCTTCAGTCTTGAAGTAGCCCGCGAGTTGAAAGCGATTCATGTTCCAGCGCCGATGCCCCGCATAAATAACCTTTGTCGCTTCATCGAAGGGACCATTGTGAAAATCCAAGCGTACTTGGTTATTCTTAAGCCCAGCAGCAGATTGATAGGCGCTTTGCCGTTCTTTGCTAGTGAATGCGCCCAATGCATGCAATGAGCCATCGTCTTCGACGCGGATCAATATGTGTAGATAGGGAATCATAGACGAGGTTGTTCGAGCTGAGCAGTGAGGCGAGGCTTCAGGGTGGTCTCTCGAGAAAAAAAGTTTTCGTGAATCTTTGTTTCTGAGTCAACACTTTGCCGCTTGTATTGGAAGTCGAACGACTGTGCTCTGATGCGTGGTAATGCTATGGACCGAGCCAAAAAAAGCCCGACGTACTGAGGACGCCGGGCTTTGTTTTGAACGATTGAAGGTTCAGGATCTAAATCAGGTCTTTGACGGCCTCACGCTCGTCTTCGAGCTCTTGCACAGTGGCGTCGATTTTAGCGCGGCTGAATTCGTTGATCTCGATGCCTTGGACGATTTCGATCTTGCGACCGTCGGAACGCACAGGGAGGGACGTAATCAAGCCTGGTGTAGTACCGTAGCTGCCGTCGGAGCAGATGCACATGCTGATGCTGTCGCCAGCCGGAGTCGGTGTGACGATCTTGCGAACCGCGTCAACGATGCCGTTGGCAGCAGAAGCTGCGGACGAGGAGCCACGGGCTGCGATGATTGCTGCGCCGCGCTTCTGCACGTTGGGAATGAATTCGTCTTTGAGCCATGCTTCGTCATTGATGACTTCTGCTGCGGATTTGCCGCCGATTTGTGCAGAGTAAAAGTCAGGGTACTGTGTGGCCGAGTGATTGCCCCAAATCGTCATGTTTGTGACTTCGGTGACGTCGACGCCTGCTTTTTGAGCGAGCTGCGTCCTCGCGCGGTTTTCGTCGAGCATCGTCATCGCGAACCAGCGGTCATTTGGCACACCTTCTGCGTTGTTCATTGCGATCAGGCAATTGGTGTTGCAAGGATTGCCGACGACGAGAATGCGAACATCTGCAGCAGCGTTGCGCGCGATTGCTTGGCCTTGTCCAGTGAAGACCTTGCCATTGATGCTGAGCAGGTCACCGCGTTCCATACCGGCCTTACGGGGTACGGAGCCGACCAGGCAGGCCCAGTTGACGTCCTTAAAGCCTTGGTCGAGGTCTGTCGTAGCGACGACGTCTTTAAGTAGTGGGAAAGCGCAGTCATCGAGTTCCATGACGACGCCCTTTAGAGCGTCGAGTGCTGGTGGTATTTCGATTAGGTTCAGTGCGACGGGTTGGTCTGGGCCAAACATAGCGCCGGAAGCGATACGGAAAAGAAGTGCATAGCCAATGTTTCCGGCTGCTCCGGTGACTGCGACGCGAATAGGTTGTTTACTCATGATTTTTTAGATTTTAGATGTTTTGAAGAATTCTTGAAGCTAAGTGATGTAGATTAGCTGATAAAGAAAATCTCCTTGGTGCGCTGGATCAAAATAGTTGGTCTAAGTGGACTGTTAAGCTTCGAAGGTCGGTGCGAGTGCTTGGTAGGCTTGTTTGATCATCGCCTCGGTGGTGTCCCAATCGATGCATCCATCAGTGATTGAGACGCCGTATTGGAGGTCATCGATCGGTTGAGGGAAGGATTGTGCTCCGTGGTTGATGTTACTTTCGACCATAGCGCCGATGATGCTAGGGTCGGTGAGGCTTTGCTGAATCAGCTCCTTGAAAACGGCTGGCTGACGCGCAGGATCTTTGTCACTGTTCGCGTGGCTGCAATCTGTCATGATCGCTGGGGTTAGTTTTGCTGCTTTTAGCTGATCACTAGTTTTCTTGACGTCTTCGACACTGTAGTTTGGCCCTTTGGAGCCACCGCGTAGTACTATGTGGCAGTTTGGATTACCGTTAGTAGTGAGCGCATTGGCCTTACCTTCGTTATCGATGCCAAGGAATGTTTGTGGCTGGCTGGCTGCTTTGATCGCGTTGAGTGCGACAGTGAGTCCGCCGTCGGTGCCGTTTTTGAAGCCGAGGGGCATCGAGAGACCAGAAGCCATTTGACGGTGCGTTTGGCTCTCAGTGGTGCGTGCGCCGATGGCGGACCAGCATACGAGGTCGGCAATGTATTGCGGTGTAATCGGGTCGAGCAGCTCGGTGGCTGTCGGCATGCCTAGGTCGATCACTTCTTTGAGAAAGCGGCGCGCGATGCGGAGGCCTTCGGGGATGTCGCTAGTGCCGTCGAGATTCGGATCCATTATGAGCCCCTTCCAACCGACAGTGGTGCGAGGCTTCTCGAAGTAGACACGCATGACAAGCAGCATGCGATCTTTGACCTCTTCTGCGAGATCGGCAAGCTTGTGCGCATACTCGCGGCCTGCTTCCAGGTCGTGGATCGAGCAGGGGCCAACGACTATGAGTAGTCGACGGTCGTCACCAAAGATGATTTTGTTAATGGCTTCGCGGCTCTCGGCGACGAATTTGCCTGCGGCATCCGTTTTTTCGATCTCCTCACACAGGGCGAGAGGCGATGGTAGGAGCGTTTTGGAAGAGATGTTGATGTCGGTAACTTTTTTCACAAGCTGGGATATGTAACTAACCTTGCGTGCTGGAACAAGCCATAATTCTAGTCTGGGCGTGAAACTCGAATTCTCCGATTGAAAAATGATGTAATGCGCGGCAAGTTGCGGTAATGAAGTCTATTTGTGGTTATGAGTATGAGCCTGCGGGGCACTTGTTGGTGACAGATGAGGATGCTGCCGATTTTTTGCAGAGTCAGTTTTCAAATGAGCTTCGACCGTTCGATGCAGGGCGTTGCACTTACGGGCTATGGCTAAATGTCAAAGGCAAGGTGATTGCTGATAGTGTGGTTTTCTGCGAGGGAGATGAGCATTTTCGTATTTTGAGTGAGTGTTCTGTTACGGCTGTGATCGCGCAAAAGCTAGAACAGCATATTATTGCGGATGATGTAGAGATCGAGGTGCAGCCGACTGGTGCGGCGCTAGCTTTAATCGGTGAGGGAGTAGTCGGAGCGCTTGAGGCGCTGGGCATCTCTGTACCAGCGGCCGGATCATTTGCGTCTATGTCTGGGGTGACGATTTTTCGGGGGCGTCGTTCGCTAGAACTGAGCGTTGAACTATGGTCCAGCTGTACGGCGACGATTGCCCAGCTGAAGGCACGTCTGATCGAGTTAGGCGTGGATTTTATCCCTAGCGAGCGGGTACAATTGATTCGCATCGCTGCGGGAATGCCGAGTGTGCCGAGTGAGATCGGTCCGGGGGATCTACCAGGTGAGGGCTTATTGGTGGGCGATGGTGTTTCGCTGACAAAGGGCTGCTACCTTGGTCAAGAGGTG
>JABJQI010000040.1 GCA_018663485.1 Opitutia bacterium | reverse complement strand
GAGTAAAGGCTGGATCATCGAAGAGAATGACATCAGCCACTCCATCACCGTCGGCGTGCAGCTCGGGATCGCTGATCGCGGTGACTATCCCGGCAATGTGCACGGCTTCAATGCGATCCTGACGGACGCTTCTGGAAGTGGTGATTGTAGTCAGGATAAGGTCGGCAGCCACATTGTGCGTCGTAACCGGATCTCACACTGTGAAGCGGCTGGGATCAACGGTAGTATGGGGGCAGCCTTTAGTCTGTTAGAAGATAACTTTATTTCTGATATTCATGTGCGCCGCACATTCGGCGGGCTAGAGCAAGGCGGCATCAAGTTGCATGGTTCCATTGATACGATAATTCGAGGCAATACGGTCTGCCGCACCGGCGGCGAGTGCCGGGCGATTTGGGTCGACTGGCTAGCGCAGGGCACGATCATCGAGGGTAATATCGGCTTCGATAATACCAATACCGATCTCTATGTGGAAGTGCTTTTCGAGGGCCTGTTCGACAGACTCACCGGTTAAGTCGCGCAAATTAGTCTCTCCGATCTCAAGAGCTATCTTGAACATGGTGCGCTCAACAGTTCCTAGGTAAGTCTGGCTTAAGCCTTTTCGGGTCTGTCTGTATGCTTCCCATGCAGTTTTAAACGGTACTGAGGCGTTACGTTCTTGGGCGCGCTTTACAAAGCTTTGAGCGACCTCGCTCAAGCTCTCTGTGAAGCCTTCGGAGAGCAGGATAGCATGAGCCCGTAGTGCATCTTGGGCTAGGTCCGCGGGTATTTTACGACTCTGCGAACCCCATTGAGAGAGCATTGCTTTGAGGCGTTCGGCTTCAACTTCTGCGGCCCTCTTGCTTTTAAAAAACTTTCGTTCGCGTTTCCCGCTAGCCGAATATTTCTTAGGAATCGATAAGCGCCAGCGCTTTCTGCTTTTATCGAATATTGGTGTAATCGGAGGGGCTTTTGGTGCACGCATAGGATGAGGGGATTAGTCACTAAGTGTGCCTAAAAGTGCCTATTTATCAAGCATATTAATGCTTTTTGGTGCATTTCCTTGCAATTGGGCAGTCCGTGCTGCGGGCACAAAAAAACCCTTAAGTCGTTGAACTTAAGGGTTTAAAAGTGGAGCCACCTGTCAGAGTCGAACTGACGACCTGATGATTACAAATCAACTGCTCTACCAACTGAGCTAAGGTGGCCGTTACTTACTGGATCGGGGACTTGAACCCCGAACCAATTGATTAAGAGTCAACTGCTCTACCAATTGAGCTAATCCAGCAAGTTTGTTAGTGACGTTAATCGCTAACGAAGATGCGGAGATTGCTTCAGAAGTTCATTCTGTCAAGCCAGCGATTTTATTTTTTTAATTTTCTGTATCCGCTGTCTCTCCACCTGGCTTGGTGCTGCGTTCAGACTGAGGTCCCTTGCCGTTGGGGCGCTTTGCGCCCGGGCCTTTTTTGTGGTTATGCAGAGGGGGCGCCATGAAGCCTTGCTCATTAAAAACAGCTTTGCGCTCTGCGGGCGACATCGCATTGAGTAGTGTGCGCCATTCTGCGCGCTGTTCGGGGCTCATCTCCATCCAGCGTTTGCGCATGGTTTCGCGCTGCTCCCGAGGCAAGGCTTCGAATTTCTTACGCATCGCGGCGACTTTTTCGGGTGCCATGTTGTCAAATTTGCTGATTCGTTCGCGTAGCTGTGCCTTTTCTTGGGGCGACATCTTTTCGATGCGCTCGACGGTTTGACGCAAATTGACCAGCTCGGCGTCGTTCATTTGCAGCAGGTGCTGCAGCAAGCGTGTTTCTGCGCCTGTACCAGGCTGGGATGTGCCTTCGGGGGCTCTGCGATTGACCCCTTGGGCGCCAACGCTGGTGGCTGCAATTAATAGGCAGGCGAGCGCTGCGATATGTATAGAAGCTTTCATGATTCGATGTCGAAGGTGAGTGCGTCGAGTGTGTTTAACAAGTTGGTGCTGCTGAATTGTTCGTACTTAAGTTGGCTGAGTCCGGTGAGGCCTTCTTCGAGTAAGAAGATTTCCTGCATGTCGGCTGCGCTAGGTGCCGGAGCAGCCGCTATGCTGGGTTTGGTTAGCATAAATTGCGCGAGCGTAAAGGCGAATACGATCAGCGCGGCGATGGGCAGTGCGAAACGTAGCAACGGACCGACTGGGCTGGTGTGCTTCTTTGCGGGGAGCTCGTCGGCAGCGGCCAGCACGCGTGCAACGAAGTCGTCACTGGGCTGAAGCGTGTAACTGGCGAGAAGGTCGTCGATCTTACTGTCGAGTGAGTCGCGTGAGTTTGTGGTTTTCATGATAAAAATCAGTAGGAAAGTTTGAAGGTGGGAAAGTCGGAAGGTAGGAAGAATTGACTAGGCGAAATCCTTGAGTTCGTGCCGCAGATGAGTGCGTGCCCGATGTATCCAAGTCTTTGCGGAGCTGAGGCTGGTATCGAGGGCTTTGGCGATCTCGTCGTAGGCAAGTCCTTGCTGTTGTCGTAGTAGAATAGCGTTGCGCTGATTTTCTGGCAGTGCAGCGAGCGCTATGTGGAAGGCTTCTTCAATCTCGCGGCTTGCATCGGCTTGTGCAGATTGCTGCTGCATCACAAAGTCGGTGGGATCGATGAAGTCAAGCGGGCGGCGGTCGTGTTTGCGGTAATTGTCGATTAAGCGACGGCGGGCGAGAGTAAAGATAAATGCGCTGAAGGTACCGCGGGCGGTGTAGCGTGGGGCAGCGCGGTACAGCTCGAGGAAGGTCTCTTGGGCGAGATCTTCGGCGTCGGCCCGGTTGCGGGTGGAGCGGTAAAAGAAATTGATCAGCCGTGTCTGCCAGCGTTGTACGAGGCTTGCGAACGCACTGTCGTCGCCTGTGGCCAGAGCGCGCAAGCAAGCGCTGTCGATGTCTTCAACAATGATTGCGGGGGCAGGGGCTGTGGCTGGGGTGGTTTTCGGCATAATACCAGCAGGCGGGGTTGGATGTGTCGTCCAAGTGCCTAAAGTACCGTGTGTCTGTGTGTGCATGCGTACTCAAACAATCGGTGGTTTGCAAAGAAAGTTGCAGAACTATGAGCATTTTTTTGAGCCGCTGCTATTTTTCGAAATAATACGCACTTTTATTGGCACAATCTACTGTTATAAACTAGCTGCATGTCGATTTCCGATAAAGCTGATAAATATGCGGGTTGAGCTCAACTTGCGCTGCAAGTTGTTCACAGTGATTTGCGAATAACTTGTGCGTAAATACTATATATAGTGCGATTTTATAAAAAATATACGATATACAGTGTTCATTTATTTGACAGCACAGGTTCGCTCGCACATATTTGCGTGCATCGTACGACCCTGTTTGCCCTAAAAAATTCCTATCTTACTCCTTTTCAACAGCTTCAGATGCGGCGATAGCTATCCCGATCAATAAACCGCGACTTTCGTACTTTTTTTAACACTTTTAAACCATTTTAACCTAACCAACCACTCAAGCAGACCTATGGAAAAGACCTATACAATCGGCGATAAAACTTTCGTCCTCGACGAAGCGAAAGCAGCAGAAGCCTATGCTGCAAAAAAAGTTATAAACGGCAAGGACACGATGTTTTTCAATATCCTGCCGCTGAAATATCAGTGGGCATATGATTTGTATAAAACCATGAAGAACAATCACTGGGAGCCGGAGGACATCCCGATGCAGAAGGATGTCGAGTTGTGGCGCAGTGCCGACCTTTCCGATGCAGAGCGTTGGATCATTAAGATGGCGATCGGTTATTTCTCTGCGGCTGAGGGTATTGTTGGAGATAATATTCAGCATGTAACCCGTGAGTTGGTGACTGCTCCCGAGCTGAAGCTGTTGCTCGGCCGCCATGCGCACGAGGAAAACATTCACGCGGACTCGCTGGTTTACATGATCAGCTCGCTTGGCATCAATCCACACGAGTGTGAGGCGATGTTTGAAGATATCCCAACTATCAAGCGCAAGACCGACTTCGTGGTAACAAATTCACGCGGCCTGCGTCGCGATATGGACTTGACCACCACCAAGGACAAGCAGGCGTTCGCTAAGAACTTGTTTTTGTTTGGACAGTGCATGGAAGGCACACAGTTTTACGGACTGTTTGGCATGGTACTGTCGCTCTACCGCCAAAACAAATTCCCAGGCATCGGCCAAATGTTTCGCTACACACTTCGCGATGAGTCGAATCACATCGAGGTGTTCCGCAATTTAATCATGGACTTGATTGAGGAGAATCCGGACGTGTGGACGGCGGACTTTAAGGAAGAGATGCGCGATTTGATGCGCGAAGCCATCTCGTTGGAGAAGGACTTTATCAGCGATTGCTTACCAGTCAATTCGGTGGGACTCAGTGCTGAAGAATTCTGCCAATACATTGACTACATTGGCGATCGTCGCCTAGAAGATGTTGGCCTCGAGCCCTTGAATTCTGGCGCGTCCAATCCATTTCCTTGGCTCGCTGAAATGATGGACATTAAGAAGGAGCAGAATTTCTTTGAAGGCCGCGTGACTGAGTACCAGAAAGCATCTGCTCTGGGACAAGTCGACGACGACGAGCTTTAATCTAAAAGCTTGGCGATTTACAGTTTCCGGAGTGCGGACCTAGTGCGCACTCCGTTTTTCCATTTCTACAGATTATTAGGCATACCCAGCCACCCCATTGACTAACTTGAACCAAAACAACAAACAATGATTCAAAAAATTTCATTCGAAGAAGATCTCGAACTCAAACGCTACGCATCCACACCTAAAGATAAAAAACCGCGCTTTGATTGGGCGGCGGTGATCGGCGAAGACAACTTTCAACGCTCCGAAATTAAAATTGAGGTCGAGGGTGGAGAGCGTGACTTCGATCTTGCTGAGATTGCCGACACTATTGGTGCGGCACTGACCGACTTACTTTTGTCTCGTCAGGAAGATGATATTTATACGGATGTGAATCAAAAGTTTGTCGCGAGTATTGCTGAGAGTGTTGGCAAGGTGCTGGCCACTTCGATTGAGCAAGGACGTGCATTGAAACTATCGGCCCATGACATCCATCTGCTGATTGAGAAAGCATTGATTGAAAACGACGCGCACGACGTCGCTAAGAGTCTAGTTTTTGGCCGCGCCAAGGGTCAAGAGCGTGAGCGTGATCCCGTTTCGATTCGTTTGATTCGTCGTAATGGTCAAGTCGTGCCATGGAACGAAGCGAAGATCGAAGTCGCGGTACGGAAGTCCTTTCTCTCGCTACAATTGGACTCGACTCCAGCAGTCGAGGTCGCACGCGCTGCAACCGATCGTCTCAATAGTTCTGGTCAGGCATTTCTCAACATCGAAGATGTCCAGGATGCGGTGCAAGAAGAGATGATGCGCCAAGGTCATTTCAAGGTCGCCGAAGCATACATCCTTTATCGTGCACACCGTTCGCGCGTCCGTGAAGATGAGGGAGAAGTAGATTCGAGCGAAGTATTGCAGGAATCGATGATCGTCGTTACCGAAGCGAACGGAGAGAATACATTCTGGGATGGTCTCGATCTCAAGCGCCGCATCGAATTTGCGATGATTGGCTTGGATCTTAATTTAAGTGCCGAGGAAATTGATGATGAATTGCGTCGCTCGCTCTATCCTGAGATGACGCGTTTGGACTTAAAAAAGACGATCATCCTGAATGCCAAGAGTATGATCGAGCGCGATGCTGACTTTTCGCTGTTTGCTGGTCGTGTGTTGTTAACATACATCTACGAAGAAGTGCTGGATTGGGACATTCTAAGTGATGGTGTCGAGCAACTCAAAGAAGCACATCGGCGTGGCTTTAAGAGCTACCTAAAACGTGCTATTGAGATCGAACGTATCCACCCAAAACTGCTCGATTTCGACCTTGATCAGATCAGTGCTGCACTCGACCCATCCGCTGACCTCGACTTTGATTATCTTGGCGTGCAAACCTTATATGACCGCTACCTTATCGTTGATAAAACTGGTAAAAAGCACCGCCATCTTGAAGTACCACAATACTTTTGGATCCGTGTTTCCATGGGCTTGTTTCACCACGAAAAGGTCGATCGTGAGGGCTACGCCATCCGACTTTACAATCTCTACAAAAGCCGTCGCTTTTGCTCTTCTACGCCGACTCTTTTCAATTCTGGCACCTTGCATTCGCAACTCTCGTCATGTTACCTCTACAAGGTCGATGACAGCATTGAGTCGATCATGCACCGTGGCATCGCCGACAATGCCTTCTTGTCCAAATGGGCCGGTGGCCTCGGAGGTTCTTGGACCGCAGTTCGCGGCACTGGTGGCTTTATTAAAGGTACCAATGGTGAAAGCCAAGGCGTCATCCCATTCTTGAAGTTGCACAATGACCAACTCGTCGCAGTCAACCAAGGCGGCAAACGTCGCGGTTCTGGCTGTGCGTACCTGGAGTCGTGGCACAATGATTTGCCCGATTTCCTCGAGTTACGTAAAAACACCGGTGATGACCGTCGCCGCACGCACGACATGAACACCGCGAACTGGATTCCGGATTTATTCATGCAGCGTATGGAAGCCCGCACTGAGTGGACTCTGTTCCGCTCGAACGAAACACCTGACTTGCACGAACTCTACGGTAAGGCTTTTGAAAAGCGCTACACCGAGTATGAAGCGATGGCAGAGCGCGGCGAAATCTTTGGTCGTAAGCAACCCGCTATCGACCTGTGGAAGTTAATGCTGCGTATGATCTTTGAAACAGGGCATCCTTGGATCACTTTCAAGGACCCGTGTAATGTACGCAGTCCGCAGGATCACTGCGGTGTGATTCACAGCTCGAATCTCTGCACTGAGATTACCCTCAATACCAGCGACGAAGAGACTGCTGTTTGTAATCTGGGTTCGGTGGTGCTCGACTCACATCTTGATGCCGATGGTAATCTGGATCATGCCAAGCTGCGTGAGACGATCAGCATCGCAGTGCGTGCACTCGATAACGTGATCGACATTAACTTCTATCCGACTGAAGCTGCCAAGACTGCCAACAGCCGTCACCGTCCGATCGGGCTTGGCATCATGGGGCTGCAAAACACGCTCTACAAAAAAGACATCGCATTCGCGTCCCAAGCTGCCGTCGAGTTCAACGACGAGTTCATGGAAGCCATCGCCTATTACGCCTACGAAGCGTCCAGCGACATCGCCGCTGAACACGGCACTTACAGTAGCTACAAAGGTTCCAAATGGGACCGTGGTCTGATGCCGCAAGATACATTGGATATACT
>JABJQI010000069.1 GCA_018663485.1 Opitutia bacterium | reverse complement strand
TGATTTATACGCCATGCCTAAAACGATGAGGCAGCTGGCGGTCGTTCAATTTTTCTCGTGGTTTGCTCTCTTCTCCATGTGGATCTATACCACTGCCGCCGTAACGAGCCACCTCTACGATATGCGGATTGGTCTTGAAGAGGTGGCCAGTTTGGAGCAGGCAGCAACTGTGATTAAAGCCAGTGGTGTGGATGCAGAAATAGAGCCTGCTTACAACGCGGTGCTACGAGATCTCGAAGGCTACCGTGCTGAAATTGATTTAGGCGCTGTCGAGGTCGTTGGAACCATGCGTACGGCTAACTTCTTTATTAGTTATGGTGATCTCGGTGGCCTTTCTGCCGCAATGCAGGAACGCCTCACCGTCATTCGGCAGGAATACAATACCGGTGCGGATTGGGTCGGTATCGCGTTTGCGGTTTATAATGGCTTTGCTGCCCTGATCGCATTTGCGCTGCCTGTCTTTGCTAAGTGGACGAATCGAAAAGTGACTCATGCTGTGGCACTCTTGTGTGGTTCACTTGGTCTGATTTCAGTCTATTTTCTCCCTGGTCCTAACTGGATTCTGTTATCAATGGTCGGCGTCGGCATAGCCTGGGCGAGTATCCTATCAATGCCCTATGCGATACTCTCTGACTCATTGCCTGCGAAAAAGATGGGGCTCTACATGGGCATCTTTAATTTCTTTATCGTTTTACCGCAGATGCTTGCGGCAACAATCCTTGGCTTGCTCGTTACAAATCTTTTTGGTGGCCAGACCGTCCTTGCTTTAGTTCTTGGTGGAGCGACTTGGATCGTCGCAGCGATTTTAACTCTATTTGTCGACGATTTGAATGACGACAATGCCATCGACTAAGCAGCGATTCACGAAAAGTACGTGCCTACAATCCCGCATTGTTTCATACGATGCTTCTTTTTAGTTGGTAGAGCTAGCGGAGCGCGCCGTTCGACAAGGTCGAGAAATGGCCTGTATTTGTTCGCCTTGCAATGTTGCAGTGGATTTCGATGTGCGTATCCAACAGTTCGCTCTTGGATTGTGGCATGAGCTGTTCATGTTCTATCTCCTAATGAATACGCATTTAAAATCGATGATTCTGAGCTCCACCGGAGCCACTGAGCTGATTGAGCTGGGCGTGATCCAAAGTCTTTGGAGCGGCTATGGTTCGATTGTGCGTTATGGGTTGAAGGGCGGGTCTGTGCAAAGTGTGGTCGTCAAACACGTGTCGCTGCCGGCGGCAGTGACACACCCAAGGGGGTGGAATACGGATCTGTCGCATCAACGTAAGCTCAAGTCCTACGAAGTGGAGGCGGCCTGGTATCGTGACTGGAGTGCGGGTTGTGGGCCGGGTTGCCGGGTGCCGAAGTGCTTGGCGCTGGAGTCGGTGCGGCACGAGTCGATCATGGTATTAGAGGATCTGGATGCGTCGGGGTTTGCGCTGCGTCGCACGACCGTGGGTGAGACTGAGTTGCACGCCTGCTTGTCGTGGTTGGCGCATTTCCACGCGACTTTTATGGGGGCCGAGCCGAGGGGCTTGTGGGAGCAGGGCACGTATTGGCATTTGGATACACGGCCAGATGAGTTGGCCGTCTTAGCTAAGGAAGACCCGGCATTAAAAGAGGCGGCAGTTGCGATCGATCAAAAGCTTAGGGCTAATCCATATCAGACGCTGGTGCATGGCGATGCCAAGCTAGCCAACTTTTGTTTTTCAGAAGATGGCGCGTCAGTAGCGGCGGTCGATTTTCAATACATCGGCGCAGGCTGCGGGATGAAGGATGTGGTCTATATGATCGGCAGTTGTCTCGACGAGCTGGCGTGCGAGCGGGAGGAGTCTGCGCTATTGGAGCTGTATTTCGGAGCCTTGCGTGGCGCATTAACCGTACAAGGAACTGACTTCGATCTAGATGCCTTGGAGCACGATTGGCGGTCGCTTTATCCGGTGGCATGGACGGACTTTCATCGCTTTCTAAAAGGCTGGAGCCCGGGGCATTGGAAGATCAATGGCTACAGCGAGCGCCTAGCGCGTGAAGTGCTTGCCAGTTTACATGATGCACAATGCGATTAAGCGCGGAAGATTTGATCCAGCTTGTTGGATGCGCGGCGACCGCAGCGATGGAGGCAGGCATCTTGATTGCTCAGTACGATGGTCGTGAAGTTCTGTTGCAGCACAAGGCTGGCGGCGAGAGTCTTGCCTCTCAGGTCGTGACCGAGGTGGATGAGCTGAGTCAGGCGATTATCCTAAAGCACTTGCTGCCGACCTGTGCGGTCTACGATCTCGCACTGCTGACTGAAGAGCAGCCAGATGATGGCAGTCGTTTAGAAAAAGATGCATTCTGGTGTATTGATCCGCTCGATGGGACTTTGCCATTTACGGAGTCGATTCCCGGCTATGCTGTTTCGATTGCATTGGTGGCGCGGGATGGTACGCCGTTGATTGGGGTGGTCTATGATCCATCGACTGGCACTCAGTATCAGGCAGTGCAGGGGCAGGGGGCGTTGCGTAATGGTGAGCCTTGGACGTTGCCACCATCGTCAGAGGCTGCGCCGCTGAGCTTTATTTCAGACCGCAGTATCGTGATTCACCCGCAGTTTGGCGGGGCGCTGGCGCAGTTGCAGGTATTGGCGAGTGAGCTCGGCCAGGTCGGGCTGGAAACAACTTTGACGGGCGGTGCGGTGATGAATGCGTTGTGGGTATTGGAGCAAGCGCCTGCGTGCTATTTCAAATTCCCGAAGCCGCAAGCCGGCGGCGGCAGTCTGTGGGATTATGCTGCGACGGCGTGCATCTACGCAGAGTTGGGCGCGTGGTGCAGTGATGTTGCCGGGCAGCGCTTGGATTTAAATCGAGCAGATTCTACATTCATGAATCACCGCGGCGTGTTATTTGCCTCGGATCGTGCATTGGGCCAGGCCTTGCTGGTTGTACTTGTCGACCTTAGTGATGGCGAATAAGTGAGTGCGTTCCCCTCTGCATTATAAATCAAAGTCAGATTTGAAGTCTGGCTTAGCGGCTTGAACTTACATGCGCTCCAACGGCTTAATACCGAGCAGCTCTAGGCCAGTCATCAGTACAGTGCGGGTTCGTGCGCAGAGTAACAGGCGGCGAGCTTTGATTTCGGTATCTTCGACCATAACCTTATCGGCATTGTAGAAGCTGCTGTAGGCACCAGCCAATTCATACAAATAGGTGCAGAGGAAGTGCGGGCGCAGGTCATTGAGCGTTAGCTCCAGTGCAGTGACGAAGCCCATAATCTTACGTGCGAGCGCAAGTTCAGCCTCAGTCTCTGCTTGGCTCGCCGCTTCGATTGGCGCTTCGGGATCGACGCCTACTTTACGAAAGATACTGTTGATACGTGCGACTGCGTAGAGCAGATAGGGCGCGGTGTTGCCCTCGAAGCTGAGGAGGCGATCCCAACTAAAGACGTAGTCTTGTGTGCGGTTGCTGGAAAGGTCGGCGTATTTTATTGCACCAATACCAACTGACTCAGCGATCTCGCGACGCTCGGCTTCGTCGAGGTCTGGATTCTTCTCGGTGACGACGTCGAAGGCGCGGTTGCGGGCTTCGTCGAGGAGTTCCTGGAGTTTAATCGACTCGCCGGACTTCGTTTTAAAGGGTTTCTTGTCGGCCCCGAGAATGGTGCCCCAGAAGACGTGGTTCATCTCTGGCTGTGCATAGCCCTTGGCCTTGAACCATTTTTCGGTGGTCAGAAAGAGCTGCTGGAAGTGATCTTGTTGGCGGGCGTCGGTCAGGTAGATGATCTCGTCGGCCTTAAACTCTTCCAAGCGATAAAGCACGGTCGCCAGATCGGTGGAGGCGTAGTTGCTGGCGCCGTCTTGCTTACGAATGTTGAATGGAAAAGGGCGCTCGTTATCGCGCGAGAATTTTTTGATTTCGTCGTGCCAGACGACAAGTGCGCCGTCGCTTTGTTCGGCTAGGCCGATTTCGGTCAACTCGGCGTAGATGCGTTGCACTTTGTCGCGATAGAAGGATTCGCCGAGGGTGATGTCGATCTCGACGCCGATTTGCACGAATAGCTTATTAAACGCGACTTTGGAGATTTCGACAATTTGGTTCCAAAGGGCGGTGTTCTCGGTATCGCCGTTTTGTAGGAGCACCAACTCATTGCGGGAAATATCGCGCAGTTCAGGTTGCTCGATTTCGAGTGCGCTGCCGTCTTTGTAGAGTTGATTGAGGGTGACGAGAGCATTTTCGCCCAGCTCGGACAGGTCGACGCCGTCGCGCTTGATCTTCATAATTAAGGTGCCGAAGTTGGTGCCCCAATCGCCGATGTGGTTGTCGCGAATTAGGTCGGCTCCACAGAAATCGAGCAGGCGGGCGATGGCCTGGCCGATCACCATTGGGCGCAAGTGGCCGATGTGTGCTTGCTTGGCGGTGTTGGCGCTCGGATAGTCGATGATGACTTTGCGACCGTCTTTAAGGGCTTTAGCGCCACTTTGGTAGTCCTCTTTGGTGGAGAACGCGAGTTGCCACTGCCAGAGGAACTCCGGCGTGAGCGTAAAATTGATGAAGCCAGGGCCAGCGATATCGAGCGTGACGAACGCAGGGTCGAATTCGTCGGAGGCTTCTGCAGCGGCGATCAGGCGGGTAGCAAGTTCGCGGGGATTGAGCCCGTTCTGCTTCGCAAAGGCGAGCACACCATTAGCCTGATAGTCGCCGAAACGTGGATCAGCAGGGCGCACGCCGGGCACAAACTCCGAACCGAAGCCCTTTGTCTGAGCTGCGATTGTC
>JABJQI010000042.1 GCA_018663485.1 Opitutia bacterium | reverse complement strand
GATTTGATTGAGTATAAGAAGACCCACAATCTGAAGCTGATCTCGATCGCAGATTTGATCGAGTATCGCCTAACCCGCGACCGCTTAATCGAGCATATCTTGACGCGCCCTTTTGAATCCGAATTCGGCACTTTCGACCTGCATATTTTCCGCAGTATTTTGGATGATCGCCAACATCTCGCGCTCACGATGGGCGAGATGACTGCAGAGCCGACATTGGTGCGGGTGCAAAGCGAGAACCTGTTGACTGACATTTTTCGCTCGAAGACCCTCGGCGGGCACAACGCGCTGACCTCTGCCATGCAGAAAATCGCCGCGGCCAAACACGGCGCCCTACTATATATAGAGCAACCACAGGGCGGCGTACAAGTGATCGCAGGCAGCGAAAGTGCAGCGCTGAAACAGATCGGCCCGGCGAAAATGGATTTCCGCGACTACGGCATCGGCGCTCAAATCCTGGTTGAGCTCGGCTTAAAGAAAATCCGGCTACTCTCCAGCACGACTCGTAAGGTGGTCGGCCTCGATGGCTATAATTTGGAAATCGTTGAACAAATCGAAGTATAATCGACCAAGTCATTCGCCTGCACACATAAATTCAAACACCTTGCTTTTGATCATATGCCTAAACAAGCCAACGTAGCTGTCATCCTCTCAGGTTGCGGCGTTTTCGACGGTGCTGAGATCCACGAATCAGTGCTCACACTCCTCTCCCTCGCCCGCGCCGGAGCCAAAGTCACCTGCGCCGCACCGGGCATCACGCAGCGCCATGTGATCAATCACGCAACGGGCGAAGTGGTGGACGACGAAGACCGCAACGTGCTCGAAGAAGCGGCGCGTATCTCACGTGGCGAAATCGAGCACCTCGACCAGATCAAACTGGCCCAATTCGACGCCATCATCTTTGTTGGCGGCTTTGGAGTAGCGAAAAATCTGTCCAGTCTTGCCTTCGACGGCATCGACTACGATATCGACCCGATCATCAACAGTCTGATCCAAGACGCCCACCAACAGTCAAAGGCCCTCGGCTTTATTTGTATCGCACCGGTTCTGGCTGCGGCGGCGCTTGGCAATAAAAAGGTGCGCCTGACGATCGGCAATGATGCTGACACCGCAGCAATCCTCGCGCACAAAGGCGCGCAGCACGTGAACTGCGCAGTGGACGAGATCGTGGTCGATAGCGCCAACCGCGTGGTCACCACCCCTGCATACATGCTAGCCGAAGACATACTCCAAGCCGAAGCGGGCATCAATAAACTGGTCACCGCGATTCTAGAGCTTGCATAATCTCTTAAAATTAACCTGATTGAATACTTGACGGGGCGATTTTAGGCTCTTTAATCCGCGCCCTTTAGAAGACCCGCAGGTCTATTCATTTTCATTTAAGCAAACAAATCTCATGGGACAGCCAAAACGCAAACAATCTAAGCAACGCAGCCGTAAACGCCGTGGTGCAGTTACTTATCAATTGCCACAGCTGGCAAAGGACCCACAGGACGGCACACTGTTTCGACCGCACCGCGTAAATCCAGCCAATGGGCTGTACCGCGGCCGCCAAGTGCTTGACGTCGAAGCCTAAGCTTTGCGCAAGCCGTAACACCATACATTTTAAAACCACCTATGGGCGCTAGCGCAGTCAACTGCACCATTGCAGTCGACACCATGGGCGGAGACAAAGGGCCCACTGAATTCATTCGTGGGCTTTTTTATGCCCTCGAAGAGCTGAAGCTAGACTGCCACTTCACGCTCGTCGGCAATCAGCGACTGCTGGAGCGCCTGCTAAAAGTCGGCAAACTTGAGGGTTACTCAGATCGGATCAACATCATCCATTCGACTCAAGTGATTGGGATGCATGAAAAACCGATCCAAGCGCTGAAGAGCAAAAAAGACTCTTCGATGGTGAAAGCCATCGCCCTCCTGAAAGAGCAACAAGCCGATGCAATGATTAGCTGCGGCAATACTGGAGCTCTGATGGCCGGCGGTACACTGCGCCTGCGCCAGATCGCTGGAGTCGATCGCCCGGCGCTCGGCATTATTGTGCCCAGCAAGCAAAACCCATTCGTCCTAACTGACGTCGGCGCGAACCCAGAGTCGACGCCAGAGAATCTGGTGCATAATGCAGTGCTTGGCGCGAACTATGCAAAAGCCGCGCTCAATATCGCCAACCCACGTGTCGCATTGCTGACTATCGGCACTGAAGAGGGTAAAGGTAATGCCTTAACCAATGCGACCCATTTACTGTTACAAGAAATAGACGGTGTCATCAACTACGTCGGCCCGATCGAAGGCTTTCAACTCTTCGACGGCAATGTCGATGTCGTCGTGTGCGATGGATTCGTCGGCAACGTCGTTTTAAAATCAAGCGAAGCACTGTTCGGCTTCATTGGTAGCACGATCCGCGAAGAACTGGTGCGCAACGTGAAACGTAAAATCGGCGCCGTACTCTCCAAGTCAGCGTTCAAGGACATGAAAACGCGCCTCGGGCCCGATCAACATGCCGGCGCTCCCCTTCTAGGCTTGCGCGGCAACATCTTAAAAGCCCACGGATCCTCCAATTACGTCGCCATTGCCAACGCCTTACGCATCGCTCAAGAAGTTGTCATGCATGATATGATTGACTCTATAGGCAGTGACATCAATCAAACTAATGCATTGACTACTCACTGCGACGCAGAGAACGCCCCTTAGTTATCGCAACGTTGCCTGAAATACAGAGTTCCATCTCTCCCTTGCATGCCTAGCCACTCACAGTCTGTCACTATAATCGGCACTGGCTCTTACGCGCCAACCAATATCGTAACGAATGACGATATGGCGAAAATCGTCGATACCTCTGACGAATGGATACGCAGCCGCAGCGGTATCGGCGCGCGACACTTTGCAGCCACCGACGAAACCACCAGCGACATGGCATGTATCGCGGGCAAGCGTGCGATCGAAGCCGCAGGAATCGATCGTAGTGAAATCGACCTCATCATCGTCGCGACGATGACGCCCGACATGCCCTTCCCCTCGACCGCATGCCTAGTGCAGAGCAAACTTGGACTGCCAAATGTCACCACCTTCGATATGCAAGCAGCCTGCTCAGGCTTTGTCTACGGACTCAGCGTCGCCAACTCCATGCTGCTATCTGGCAATTTCAAGAACGCGCTGGTCATTGGTGCTGAGAAAATGAGTGGCATCCTCGACTTCGAAGATCGCACGACTTGTGTGCTGTTCGGCGATGGCGCGGGCGCAGCGGTTATCTCAGCCACTCCGACGGCAGACAAAGTCGGCATTTTAGGGGTACTCGGCGGCGCAGATGGGTCTGATCCAAGCTTGCTACAGCAACCAGGAGGCGGTTCCGCCATGCCAGCCACGAATGAGTCGATCGCAGGCCGACAGCACTTTCTCAAGATGAATGGCAAAGAAATCTTCAAATCCGCAGTGCGGGTGATGGGACAAGCCAGTACCGACATCATCGAGCAAATGGGCTACAGCCCAGAGGACCTCAACCTAGTCATTCCTCACCAAGCCAATATGCGTATCATCGAGAGCTTGGCAAAACGCTTGGCTATCCCGATGGAGAAATTCCACAACAACTTAGACCGCTATGGCAACACCTCTGCAGCTTCGGTGCCGATCGCGCTCGACGAAGCCTATCGCGCAGGACGCATCCAATCGGGCGACCTAGTCTTACTGGTCGCATTCGGAGCAGGCTTGACCTGGGCTTCTACGCTGATCAGATGGCAATAACTTCTATGCAACGTACATTACCACTTCTTTTCGCAATGGGGCTTTTGATGGCGCCCTCATTGAATGCCCTCCCCCTGAATCCATTCAATTGGTTTGGCGTAACCAGCAATGACTCGGTCAATCTCGCCACCAGCGAGAATCAAGATCTTGCAGCAGCATTGCTGGCCGCGGGTAAAGCAAACTATGAAGCAGGGAAATTGAGCGCAGCCAAACGTAAGTTCAAGAAAATCATCAAGCAATATCCGACCTCCAGTTCGACAGCCGAGGCCCTCACACTGCGCGCCCGCGTTTACATGAGCAAAGAACTCTGGGCTCAAGGCTTTGACGACCTGCAGCAAGTTATCACTGACCACGCCAACTACGAGTATTTCGACCGCGTCATTGCCGATCAATTTGATTGTGCTACCGCACTGATGGAAGGCGCACGTGGACGTATCCTCTGGGTTTTACCAGGCTTCAAACAATACGGCACCTCCGCCAAGCAGTTTGAGCAAATTGTTCAGAACGCACCTTATAGCGACTACGCGCCGCTCGCCCTAATGAATATTGCGCTGGTTGCTGAGAACAGCGCCGAGCCTGAAGACGCAATCGATGCACTCGACCGACTCATCAACTACTACCCGCAAAGTATGCTGGCTCCAGACGCTTACTACAATCTAGCACAGACCTACTCCAATCTCGTGCAAGGCTATGAATACGACCAAGGCTCGACTCGCCGTGCGATCAGCTACTACGAAGACTTCCTCATCTTGTTTCCTTCCAGCAACTACTCGGGCGAAGTCGAAGCCAACCTGAAAAATATGGAAAATCTGCTCGCCAGCAGTCGCCTCAACCTCGGCGATTTCTATTATTACTTTCGTAATAATAACACTGCGGCACTGGTGTTCTACAACGAAGCAATCAGCATTGAGCCAGACTCCGATGCGGCTGCAGAAGCTCGTCTACGTATTCAAGATATCGAAGCAGGCGTACGCCCGACCAATAAAGCTAGCATCATTCGTAAGCTACTGAGAGCGGAATAAGCTCATCGCATTAATTCTCACTATGAACACGACGTCTCCCCCTTCCCTCGCCCGTGCGCTCATCGGCCTAGTATCCATCGTCGTACTGAGTCTTATCAGCGGTTGCGCAAACTATCAGCTAGGTACGTCCGCACAGATCCCGTTCAAGTCGATCTACATCAAACCCGCGACCAATCAGAGCTTCGCCCCACAAGCTCAACCAATCGTCAGCGCCCAAATTCGCGAAACCTTCATTCGTGATGCGCGCGTCAAACTCGTGGCCAACCAAGCCGACGCCGACGCAATACTCTACGTCGACCTCACTGACTACAAGCGCTCTGCTGGGTCTCGCAACAGTACCGACACTGCGATTGCTAATAACTTTTACATTCGCCTCACTGCCAAGGTCTCTCTGTTCGACCAGTCCAAAGGCAATTACTTATTTCAACAACGCTCCATTCAAGCCGATACAAATGCCTATATTGGTAATCCTTACAACGGCAGCATTAGTGCTGAGGTCGACAATCAAATCATCTCTTACCAAGTGAGTGAGCGCCAAGCAATGGAGCAACTCGCACGGGAGATCGGCCGCAAGATCACCGACCAAGTGCTCAGCCCTTGGTAAGCGAATTACCCACCGTTCGATCATTCAAAGATTCAACTGCAGATAAGGACGGCTGTCTTCAGTCAGAGCACGACCAATATTTTTCTAATCTAGCCGAATCTCAGTTACGCCTTATTCGTAATCCAGACGCAGCCATATGGCGGCAGCTCAAGCTCTCCGCCGAGGTCCTCGTAAAGCTGACCACTAATAAGGTCGCTCCACGACTCGGTTGCGATCAGATTCAACTCCACCATTGGTATCAGTTGAAGCTCGGCGGAAACATTATGCAGCGCAAAAACACTTTGCTCACGATCTAGACTCTCACGCCAAAAAGCAAAGACCTGATCTGAGAAGTGTAGCGTGTATTGGGTCGCATTGGGATGAAATGCCGACTGCTGACGACGTATCTGAATTAAGCGCTTCATCTCCGCAAAGACAGCTTGATGATGCCGTTCCAGATCAGCCAAAGCAGCTTCAAGATCATCCGCTTGCCATTGGTAGCGATTGATCGTCCGTGCTCTCCCGGTCTGTGCCATCCCTTCGCGATTATTTTCAGTACCCAGAAGACTGTGGACGTAAATCGCGGGCATCCCTTCGAGGGCTAACATAATCTTATGTGCACAAAGGAAACGCTCTACCTGCAAGCCATCCTCGCCGCCGCCAATCCTTTGCGCCATCGCACTGTAGAGCGAGATATTTGCCTCATACGGCGTCAAGTCCCCAGTTGCCGTGCGACGCATAGAGATCTCACCGCCTGAATCGCGAAGCGTTTCGATCAGCCCATCAAGTTCACCAGCAGAGAGCAATCCCTCGGCCGGACGCAGACCGATTCCATCATGCGAAGCAATAAAGTTCAAATAAGCCCGACCACGCCGAGCGGGCGGCATCGACATCATCCATGTTTTCAAATGCTTACAATTGCCACTCAAGATCGAATTCAGCAATAGCGGCGGCAGCGAGAAATTGTAGATCAAATGCGCCTCATTATCGTTACCAAAATAGCTCAAATTTTCACGATTCGGCACGTTCGTCTCTGTAACAATCACAGCAGATGGCTCGATATTTTCAATCACGACCCGTATCAGCTTAATCAACTCATGCGTCTGAGGCAGGTGCACACAAGTCGACCCAGACTCCTTCCAAAGGAAGGCAATCGCATCCAAACGAAAGTAACGAATCCCCTGCTCCACGTAATAACGGATAATTCGGACAATCTCTAAAAACACTTCCGGATTTCTAAAATCAAGGTCCACCTGGTCCTCACTAAAGGTGCACCAGACATGCTTCTCGCCATCGACAGTTTCCACTTTGGTCAACAACGGCGAACTGCGCGGACGAACCACCTTGGATAGATCCTCATAATCCAGACCATTTATAAAGTAATCACGGCCCTTGCCGCGACCGGCCAAAAAGTTCTGAAACCAACGAGACTCTCGCGAGCAGTGATTAATCACCATATCTGCCATGAGATCAAACTCTTCACTAATCGACGCGAGATCCTCCCAAGTGCCGAGTTCGGGATTGACCGCGTTGTAGTCAATCACCGAAAAGCCGTCATCCGAGCTGTAAGGATTAAACGGCAGCACATGCACACTACTGAACGTGGCTTTGAGGTCACGCATCAGGAAATTCTTCAACTCACGCAGCGGCGCACGTACCTCACTCACGATCGAATTACCATAAGTGATTAACATCACGTCTGACTCGTCCCATTTACTGGTGCCAAATGCAGTGGAGGAAGATTGCTCCGACATTCCACCTGCTTCAAAAATCTGCTCAGTAATCGCCTCGGCTCGCTCCGCGCCATAGACCTCGGTCACGTGCTGCGCCATGCGCTGACGCACCCGCTGCGCCTTCAGATTCAGCGATGGATTGATTTCGACCTCCGAACCAAACTCATGGCGATCATCTTCAACCGCCTCCTTAATTTGATGCAATATGTCGGGAACTGCGGCAATCACTCGATTCCAGCTCGGCATAAACGGTACATCCATTGACTTCTTCGGATCGAGAAACTCTTCACCTGCTTGCAAAATGTTTTCAGCAAACACCTCAACCGTAGACCCTTCGATGTGACGATCATACTTCAAACCATTGATTGCCGCATCGCTGTAATAGCTATCCACTAAATCCAGCGCGATTCGATAATAGGCGGCCTTAATCGTGCGGACATGCTCATGCGAAAAAACCTGCCCCTGCGTCGCCATCTTCCGGTAGAGCGACTTAGTAATATCACAACTCATTTTTGACAGCCCGCGCGATCGATCCTCCAATGATAGATCCTGATGCTTGTGATCATAGGTATCTGCCACATCAACCTGGCAAATTTGATTTGTCGCATAGTTGCGATGCATCTCCGAGAGCACCCCCATTTCCAGACCCCAGTCAGATGGAATACGTATATCCTCAATCACATCGGTCTGCAGTGAGAATTCACCCGCAAGCGGGTAACGGAAACTATCTAAATAATCGAGGTAGTCATTCGCACCACAAACCTTCTTTAACGCACGAATCAGTGGAGTGACCAACAGTCGACAAACACGCCCATTCATCGAATCATTTGCAACACGAGCGTAGAACCCCTTACAAAACTTATAACTAAACGCAGGGTTCGCCACTGGGTAAATCAGACGAGCGAGCATATCGCGCTTATAAGTCGTAATATCACAGTCATGCAGTGCCACCGCCTTCGCCTTTCCAGCAGCTAGCACATAACCAAACATATACCAGACGTTACGCCCCTTGCCCATTTCGCTCGGGGCTAGACCCTTCTCACTCAGCAACGCATCAATCTTACGCAAGCGCGGGCCATCATTCCAAAGGACCTCAGGCATCTGCGGCAATCGACTAAAAAACTGCAACGCGTGCCGATACTCTGCCTCATTGGCACGATCTAGGCCGACCACGATTTGATCCAAATACGGTACCTCCGCAATCTCATCTAAAATCGCAGAGAGCGCAGGCCCCTGCAGCTCGGAATATAGCGATGGCAGCACTAAGGCCATCGGACGACGCTTGCGAAACTGCATCAAATCGGCCTCCAGCTTTTCGAGTGGCCGATCATTCAGTTGGTGCAGTGTAGTAATTAATCCGTGTTGATGAAAGTCGCCCATAATATGTGTATTAAAATTAGTCGTTTGAAATCAGCAGTTTTAAGAGTCGCAGAAAGTTAAATCGGGACGAATCACTGCAAAGCCGAAGCTCCGAGCTCATCTCTAATGATCGTTAGAATCGCTTCGTTCCAACCGGCAGTCGCAGGCATCGAAGCAGTGAGCACACGCGGCGCTTGCGGCGAAATATGCGGCCCATCCGCATGTGGAATGACAACGGCAATATCTGCCACCTCAAGCATCGCTTGATCGTTTTGGCTATCGCCCAGCGCCACCACCACCCATTCCACACCAGGCAGCGCTTGCTGATACAGAGCCTTCACTGCAACAGTGCCACTAGCTTTATCAGCAGGTCCCATCAAATGTAGAAAGCGCCCCCCCCTCAAAAGTCGGATGCCGTCTTTCGCTAATGAGCGTTCAAACGTCTCACGCCGGGCTAAAGTATCTTTCCACAAAATCGGCTCAGTCGCATGGCGCGATTGAGCGCGACTCGCCGCGTCAGAACTCAAGCCAGTATGCTCGGCGACCATCGCAGTCGACCAATCCGCAAAACCTTCGAACAGGTAACCCTCAGCCTCACGCAGCGCATGGGCGCGGCTCAGAATAAAGTCGCGAGAGAGCCCCGTGACCTCGATCCAATCATTCCCTGAGCAATGAAAAGTCTGAGGCTGGTCCAGCAAGCCCGACTCTTGCGGCACAGCCAGCAAGCCGCCGTTCTCCGCAACCAAGGGAGCAAGCGTGCCCAAGCGATGCGCCAAATCCTTCATTTCAGGAACGGTCTTACTCGAATTGAGCACCAAAGGGATCTTCAGCGCCTGTAAGCACTGCAAGGCTGGCCTAGCAGCTTGCCAAGAATAGGAATCATCTAACAGCGAACCGTCGAGGTCCGTCACGACCAGCAGTTTCTTTTTCGCAGGCATCGCTACAAAAATTAAACTAAGACTCTTCTGAACGCACTGCAATCGCGCCCAACTCACGCGGCTCTACCATCACATGCCAACAAAACTTAGACAGCTCACAAAGCCATTCAGTAAATTCGCTATAGTGTGTTCGGAGAATAATAAGCGCAGCATACATAATGCGATGCCATGCAGGAATGATGCCAATTTGAAGATCAACCACAGACTTGCCATCGCAGACCTTAAATCACTGCCTGATTCCGCTGATTGATCTAAGTATCACGCCGACCTTCGGCATGCGCACGCCGACCCTCAATCTGCCAAGTACATCTCAAGGCGTTGCACCGCCACAGACGACCTCAGTAACACTTTAAAACTTCACATCGCCAGATATTACAGTTCGCCCCTTATTTATCAATATCAAGCAACGCTCGATGACGACTGTGTGACCGATTGTGCGCTGAAAGCCCTAGACCTGAGCCGGATCGACGAATTGCAACGAACCGTCTTCCTTCAAGCGACGATAATAGCACCCCGAGCGTGCGTTACCCGCTTGGTTCTTAGTGTGGCAGGCACCTTTTCCTGCCGGAGTGACAGAATACAAAATAGAATTTTGCTCACAATTGACACGAATATCTTCAATTTTAAGATAATCCCCACTCGTTTTACCTTTGATCCACAATTCATTGCGACTAGTACTCCAAAATGTCGCCATGCCGCACTCGAGCGCAGTCTGAAGGGCCAATTCGTTTGCATAACCAACGATCAGCACTTCGCCGGTCTTGGCATCCTGCGCGATTGCCGGCAGCACATCTGCGCCGCAATTTGCCACCTTACGCAGCTTGGTAAAATCAAGATTGAGGACTGCTCCCTGTTCTAATTCTTCATGTGTCATACCTGTGGAGTAAGCTCTCACAAACGCCTGAGTCGAGTTTCGAATTTAAATTCTGTATGGTTGTAAAATGAAGAATTCATACATAAATACTGATTTTCCCTTTCAATTCAATCCCATCGGGCCATCGTACAACTTTCACTACAGCAAGAACTCGGTGCACAAAGCACCTTAAACACATACAATCATGAACACCGCCACCACATCTCGAGCTGAAATTCTATCCCAAGCTGCCAACGAAGCTCGTGGACTTGCGATCGATGCGATCCACGCCTGCAGCTCTGGCCACCTCGGCCTACCACTCGGCTGCGCAGAAATCGGCGCCGTCCTATTCGGCGACAACGGACTCCGCTATAATCCCGCTGCACCAAAATGGCTCAACCGCGACCGCTTCGTACTCTCAGCTGGCCACGGCTCGATGTTTGTTTACTCATGGCTGCACCTTGCTGGCTATGACCTCTCTCTAGAAGAAGTTAAAAACTTCCGCGTGCTCGGCTCCGAAACACCCGGCCATCCAGAATTTGGTGACACAGTCGGCGTCGAAGCCACCACTGGCCCACTCGGCCAAGGCATCGGCAACGCAGTTGGCTTTGCGCTGTCCGGCAAACGCGCCGCAGCACAGTTCAATACTGCAGACCACACCATCTTCGATCAACACATCTTTGCACTCAATGGCGACGGTTGCCTACAAGAAGGTGTCGCCAAAGAAGCCATCGCTTTCGCTGGGCACAACCAGCTCGACAACCTTATCCTCATCTATGATTCCAACGACGTCACGCTCGACGCCATGGCCACACAGTCGCAAAGCGAAGATGCCGAAGCTTATTTCATCTCTCAAAGCTGGGATGCGATCACCATTGACGGTCACGATCTGACTGCGATTAAGGAAGCCATCGCTCAAGCTAAGTCCAATGACAACGGCAAGCCAACAGTCATCATCGCGAAGACCACAATCGGCAAGGGCATTCCTGAAGTTGCCGGCACAGCAGCCGGTCACGGCGAAGGCGGCGCAAAGTTCGCCACTGAAGCTCGCAAGGGGCTCGGCCTACCGGAAGAGACTTTCTTCGTATCTGAAGGTGTCCGTGAACACTTCGCTGCACAAGCCGAAGCAGGCAAAGCCGCCTTCACAGAATGGGAAGCAACCTACGCAGCATGGAGCGCAGCAAACCCGGCACTGGCTGCTGAGCTCGAAGCATCCGTCAAAGGCGAGATCCCTGCCGATCTCGTTAGCCGCATCCCAGAATTCGATGCTGGTACTGGCTCAGCAACACGCGCCTCCGGTGGCGTGGTCATGCAGTCCCTTGCCAAGGAAGTGCCACAAGTCATCACTGGTTCCGCTGACCTTTATGGTTCTACCAAAAACTACATCAAAGACGGCGGCGACTTCTCCGCCGAAAACTACGGTGGTCGCAACATCTGGTTCGGCATCCGCGAACACGCAATGGGCGCAATCTGCAACGGCATCGCGTATGACGGCCTATTCCGCCCAAGTGGCGCGACCTTCCTCGTCTTCGCGGACTACCTTCGTCCCGCGATCCGCCTTGCGGGGCTCGCCAAGTTGCCGGTCACTTACATCTTCACGCACGACTCTGTTGGTGTCGGTGAAGACGGCCCAACGCACCAACCCGTCGAAACAGTCAGCGGCCTGCGCGTGATCCCGAACCTTGACGTCATTCGCCCATCTGATGCCGAAGAAACCGCAGCTGCATTTGCAGCCGCAACACTTCGCACAGATGGCCCGACCGCATTGATCCTCACTCGTCAAAACATCCCTGCGAATGACAGCATCAGCATCGCAGATCGTCGCGAAGGCACCCTCAAGGGTGGCTACATCGCGAAGCAAGAATCTGGCGCCCTGAAACTCATCATCATGGCAACAGGCTCTGAAGTGCAACACGCACTCGGCGCAGCGGATCAACTGGGTGACGGCGTACGCGTCGTCTCTCTCCCTTGCTTCGAGCGCTTCGAGCGCCAACCAGCAGACTACATTGAAAGCATCCTGCCACTTAGCTGTTCCGCACGTATTGCCGTTGAAGCAGGTGTCTCAAGTACATGGGGCAAGTATGTCGGCCTCACCGGCAAGACAGTCTGCATCGATCGCTTCGGTATCTCTGCTCCCGGCGACACCGTCATGGTCGAGCTAGGCATGACAGCTGACAACGTCGCAGCCGTCGCTAAAGAACTACTTTAATTAGTAGCCACGCTTTGAATACAACAGGCCGTCCACATGGGCGGCCTTTTTTGTGTAAGAGGTAACAACTGTGGCGTGCGAGCTTGCTCGCGCCCCGCACTCTAGCGACACTGGCCTGCTCTCAAAAATAAGGTGAAGAGTTATTTTGTTGAGATATGTATTCCAACATGGAAGGACCGCGAGCGGAGTGTGGGCGACTCGCCCACGTTCATCCTGTGTTGCTGCAAAGGAGGGCGAGTCGCCCTACCTCCTTTAGCCTTTTCCCGCTAATCGACCATGAACCTAAAAAAAACGGTCGTTTAGACCGAGCGCTTCGAAAAATGGTGTGAGCGAAGAGGTTGCCTGAGGCTGGGCCTGACCTCTTCCTTTTTGCACATAAGAAAGCCCCCGAGAAAAAATCCACGGGGGCTTCGAAAATGGAGCGAGCGAAGAGGTTCGAACTCTCGACATCCACCTTGGCAAGGTGGTGCTCTACCAATTGAGCTACGCTCGCTTGTTGGAAGAAGTCGCAGAGAATTGTAAATTAACGCCTGCTGTCAATGCGTTTTCATGTAAAATTAATCTCCGAGATCTAAATCCATCGTCAACTTGCGGCGTACCGTATCAGGCAAAGCAACGAGGTTGTTACCGCGCAGCGCAGCGGCGAGATCATCGTTCAGCAAGACACGAAGCGCCTTCTGCGCGCGCGCCTCGTCGCGCTCCTTGTACACGACATAAAAAGCCAAGCGAATTGGATAGTCGCCATAATGCACATTATCTTCCGTAGGGCTAAATGCGGGGCCATCGACCTCACTAGAGATCATCAATGATTTGACTTCTTTACTCTTCGGCACACGGGGCAAAATCGCGATTGACGCAGCATCAGACACCAGCGAGCCCTCAAGCTCAGAGTCTTTCACCGAAGCCACTGTCGTCTTCATCTGCCCACCCCGGAGGACAGAAAACTTAAACAACTCGAGCGAGATACTTTTATCATTTTGCCCAGCCAATGTTTTGATCGAACGACTACCCCAACCGGACAGACCTAAGTCGCCCCATGTGGTGTAGTTGGATTCCTCATTCGCACCGAAAATACCACCGAGACTTGCTAGACTAATCTCATTAATCGGATTACTTTGATTAACCGCAATCACAGCAACATCATATGCGAAAGGAAAAACCCGAAACTCCTCACGCGGCAGATCAGTATTGTTCGGTACCGCGATAATCGCTAAATCAATTTCATCCGAGCGCAAACGCTCTAACGCTGGCAAACTACCAATGTTGTCGACCCTGAATTCGATCGAGTGCTCCTCTCCACTGATTTGAAGCGGCTCAGTGATAAAGTCTGCCAAGAGGTCGGAAGCAGCAATACGAAATTGCCTGGCACTCGCGGGCGCCACCACAGCGGTAGCCAAGATAAAAAGCAAGAGACGTAAGGGCATAATTAAGGGTAGGTTTTGGGAGTATAGAATAAAAAAGAGCCTCAATAAAAAAAGCCGCGACCCGGGGCAGAGTCAAACTCTAAGCTGTCTAATCACAGGTCGCAGATTTAAATGCTAAGTGTCGGTCAGATTTTTGCTGGGAAAACGACCATCCACGCCTCATTTTTCAATGTCCAACTCTGGCCACTGGATCAATTTACGATGCAAGGTACGGCGACTAATCCCGATTAATTCGGCCGCCCGGGTGCGATTGCCACTGGCTTTAATCAGGGCATTACGCAGCAAGCGCTTCTCATTCTCTTCCTTGCTTAAGGTCGGACTAGAGACCACTGACTCTAGCAACGGTGAGTTACCCTCCACCAGCTGATACTTAGAATCGAGATCATATTCCGTCACCTCGCTGCCACGCTTGAGCACTACGTTATTTTCACAAAAATTACGCAGTTCGCGAATATTCCCAGGCCAGCGATACGCGCGAAGCACTTCTAGTGCGCCGACTGTTAAACGGACCGGTGCCACCCCATTTTCTTCGCTGAACTCCTTTATATAATGATTGAGCAAAATAATCATATCCTCCTGCCGATGACGCAGCGCTGGCAAATGGATCGTCACAACATTGAGCCGATAAAGCAGATCTTCGCGAAACTCGCCGCTCTTTGACATCTCGGTCAAATTACGATTGGTTGCGCATACTAAGCGCACATCGACTTTAACTGGCGTGGAACTGCCCAAACGCTCAAAACTGCGTGTCTCTAGGAAGCGCAACAATTTTACCTGTGTGGACGCATCGATCTCGCCGATTTCATCCAAAAACAAGGTGCCACCGTCTGCCGCTTCGAAGCGTCCAATGCGCCTTTCGGTGGCGCCAGTAAACGCGCCTTTTTCATGTCCAAATAGTTCGCTCTCTAGCAAATTCGCAGCCAAGGCCGCGCAATGTACTGGCACGAAGGGCTTGCGCGCACGGGTGCTGTTCTGGTGAATCGCCTGCGCAATCAGCTCTTTGCCAGTGCCGGTCTCACCTTCGAGCAGAACAGTCGCCCTCGACGGCGCCACGAGTTTGACCTTATCTAACACATCAGTGAGACCAGGCGAATTACCGACGATCCCACCAAAACTATATTTCTTATCCAAACGCTCATGCAGCTCAACATTCTCCGCCTCAATGGTGCGAGACTGCAGCGCTCGCTTAATAATAATCTCAAGCTTTTCCAAGCTCACTGGCTTAATCAGAAAGTCAAAAGCCCCGCGGCGCATCGCTTCGACTGCAGTCTCCACATTGCCATAAGCGGTCATCATGATGCAGATCGGGCGATTCGGCAGTTTAATCGCCCGATCGATCACTGACAGGCCGGATTTACCTGCCATTCGCAAGTCAGTCAAAACTACATCAAACGTCTCCGCTTCCATCAAATTAAATGCCTCTGCTGCCCCACAAGCCATATAGACCTCGTAGTCGTCTTCCAAAGCCAAACTCAGGCCCTCACGGGTGTTTTTCTCATCATCTACAATTAAGATCGTTGCGGGCATGTGAGACAATAAGGCACAACTTATGTTAAAATGCAATTTCTCAATCTTTTTCTGTGAAACCTCTTGCACGATAGTTTGTCTTTGATCTCCTGCATTTGGAAGTTTTTTTCAATTTTACAACTATGAGTACAGAATCTGCGACTACTACCCTCCCTACCAACGAAGCCCTCGAGGCCGCGACTGCGTGGATCCCCACGTTGCGCCAAGAGATCGGCCGCGTCATCGTCGGCCAACGCTATTTAGTCGACCGACTAATGGTCGGCTTGCTCGCCAACGGACACGTGTTGCTCGAAGGCGTACCAGGCCTAGCTAAAACCTTGAGTATTCGCACTCTTGCCACTGCCACCGATGCCGACTTTAAGCGCATTCAATTCACCCCCGATCTCTTGCCTGCCGACGTGATTGGCACGCTGATCTATAGCCCCAAAGATAGCACCTTCCATACACGGAAGGGACCCATTTTCGCCAACCTCGTGCTAGCCGACGAAATTAATCGCGCACCTGCCAAGGTCCAGAGTGCGCTACTCGAAGCGATGCAGGAGCATCAAGTGACGATCGGCGACACCACCTACCCGCTGCCAGAACCTTTCCTTGTCCTCGCTACCGAGAATCCGATCGATCAAGAAGGCACCTACCCGCTGCCAGAAGCACAGGTTGACCGCTTTATGCTAAAGCTCAAAGTCGGCTACCCGAGCAAGTCCGAAGAGCGCGAAATCCTCGACCGGATGGCTTCGACCGATCCGAATCTAAGCGTCGATGCAGTCACCACACTGAATAACATTCGTGAGGCGCGTCAACACGTCAACGGCGTGTTCGTCGACCCCAAGATCCGCGACTACATCGTCGATCTGATCCTCGCCACACGTAATCCAGAAGATTTTAAGCTTAAGCTCGGCCAATATATTCAGTTTGGGGCGAGCCCGCGTGCCACGATTAGTCTCACCCTCGCCGCCAAGGCGTGGGCCTTGATGCAAGGTCGTTCCTACGTAATCCCACAAGACATCAAAGAGATCGGCATGGATGTGCTACGACACCGCGTGATTCCGAGCTATGAGGCCGAAGCGGAAGAGATCACCAGCGAAGATTTGGTCGCATCGATTTTCGACGCCGTACCAGTGCCTTAGAGAATTAGGATTTTTTAGGAATCACCCTTCTCAGCTCTCAAGTCCCAGCTCTCAGCCCCCAATAAATGACTCCGGCAGATATCATTAAAAAAGTGCGCCGCCTCGAGATACGGGCACGTCACCTAGTGACGGATTCCGTGACCGGCGCTTACCACAGCTCTTTCAAGGGCCGTGGCATGGACTTTGAGGAGGTGCGCGAATATGAAATCGGCGACGACGTGCGCACGATTGACTGGAATGTCAGCGCCAAAATGGATCGCCCCTTTGTCAAAGTCTTCCGCGAAGAGCGCGAAATGACGCTGATGCTGTTAATCGATTTAAGCGCATCGGGCATCTTCGGCTCCGTCGAGCAAAGCAAGCGCGAGCGCGCGGCAGAGATCGCCAGTGTGCTGGCGTTTACCGCCACACAAAACAACGACAAAGTCGGCGTGCTACTTTACACCGACGAGGTCGAGCATTACATCCCACCCAAAAAAGGACGCCGCCACATCCTTCGCTTGATCCGCGACATTTTATTCTTCGAGCCCAAAGGCCGCGGCACTTCGCACCAGGTCGCACTCGATTATCTCAATCGTGTGCAACGCCGCAAAACCGTCGTATTTCTGATTTCCGACTTCCTCGACGAATCGCAAGCCACTGGCATCTTCGACACCCTCGCGCTCAACAATCAACGCCACGACTTGATCAGCATTGCACTCAGCGACCCTCGCGAATGCGAGCTACCACCAGTCGGCTTGATCACCCTTGAGGATGCCGAAACCGGTGAAATGGTCGAAGTCGATACCAGCAACAAACACACGCGTGAGCGATACGCGACTCTTGCCGAGAAGCGTCACAACAACTTTAAAGCTCAAATGCGCAAGAAAGGACTAGATTGGATCCAAGCCCACACCGACCAGCCCTACTTACCCGCACTACGTAAGCTCTTCGCCCGCCGCGCCAGCCGACACTAATGCGAATCCCTCATTTTAACTTACCGCTAGCTCAACTGCCGGCGCAAACACCGCAGCTACCCGACCTCCCGCCAGGTCCGTCGCTTGATCGTGTGCGCGGCCCCATCGAAATTCCACCCTACGAGCCATGGCAAATCGGAGTGATGCTTACCCTCGCCGTGCTCGCGCTTGGATTGCTCATCTGCGGAATGGTTCGATTCATTCGCACACGCAGTGACCGCACACAAACTGAACTGCCGCATCTCATTGCCATCACTGAGTTAAATACAGCTGCCGAACTCACCAAAGAGGACGATGAACGCTTTGCCGTGCTCAGCTCACTGGCGCTGCGCCGCTACTTTGAAACTGGCAAAGGTATCGCCGCGCTCGGCCGCACCTCACGCGAATTCCTGCACGCATTGGATGGGCACCCGCAAATTAACCTTGAAGCACGCAGCTCACTCACTGAATTCCTAGAGCACTGCGACCGCGTCAAATTTGCCCAAGCTTCACTCACCGCAGGTGAACGGAGCGCACTCACCCAAAGTGCCACGGCCCTCATCGCCCAATTTGAACAAGCCGTCGAAGCCACACCACAGCAGGTCCAGCCACAATGAGCTTCTTTCAATTTCAGAATCCAGAATACTTCTTCTTACTGCTGCTATTGCCGCTCATCGCCTGGTGGGCAGGACGCATGGGCCCTGAAGCTGCGATGCGTTTCTCCAGCATTCAACTCGTCAAAGCAGTCAGTCGCTCACGGCGCAGCCTCCCAGGGAAGTTTCTATTCGGCCTCCGCATCCTCGCACTCGCCGCATTAATTACCGCGCTGGCTCGGCCACAAATGGGCAAGATGAACGACACCACCGATGCGGATGGTATCGATATTGTGGTCACACTCGACCTCTCCGGTTCAATGCGCGCCCTCGATCTTTCCACCCGTAAAAACGTCGTCACACGTCTGGATGCGGCAAAAAAAGTGGTCCACGAATTCATTGATAAGCGCCCCTACGATCGTATTGCGCTGATCGCCTTTGCAGCAGATGCCTACGTCGTCAGCCCGCTCACACTCAACCACGACTGGCTGAAGAAAAACCTAAATCGCCTTGAGTTGGGCGAAATAGACGGTGGCGGCACCGCAATCGGCACTGCCCTCGGCGCCAGTGTTAATCGCCTGCGCGACCATGAAGCCCGCAGTCACATAGTTATTCTATTGACTGATGGCGAAAACAATTCAGGCACCATATCTCCGATTGGGGCAGCTGAAGCGGCCAAAAGTTACGGTGTTAAAGTATACACTATCGCCACCGGAAAAAAAGGCCGCGTGCCGATTCCCGAGATGACGCGCGACAACCGTGTGCTTCGCGACAAAGACGGTAAGCCCGTGTATCGCGGACGCGCCGAAAACTCAAACTACGACGAAGCCGAACTGCGCGAAATTGCAGAGATGACTGGTGGCCTCTTTTTCCAAGCGACCGAAGATGGCGACCTCGAACGTATTTACGATGAGATCAGCGAACTCGAAACCACCACCATCGAATTACGATCCTACGCCACCTTTACCGAATATTTTATTTGGCCAACTGCCCTCGGGCTCGCCTTCCTTGCCCTAGAACAACTCTTGCGCAACACGCGCTATCGCCGACTGCCATGACCTTTGAAAATCAGCTCTGGCTCACGTTCACCCCGCTCATTGTATTGCTATTTACGGGACTTTTCGCGTTTGGGTTGCGCCGTCGCGAAGCGTTACTGAGGCGATTTGCAGCCGCACGACTACTCAATCAGCTCACCGAGAAAGCGAGTCAACAACGCACACTTCTTAAAGCGAGCCTCATGCTCCTTGCCCTAGCACTAATCGGCGTCGCCCTCGCCCGACCACAATACGGAGTGGACTGGATTGAGCGCAAAGCACGCGGCCTCGACATCGTCTTCGTGCTCGACAGCTCCAAGAGCATGCTCGCCACCGACCTGAGGCCAACACGCCTAGATCGCGCCAAGCTCGCCATCATCGATCTGGTAAAACGCTTAGAGAGTGACCGCATCGGGCTAGTCGCGTTTGCTGGTAATGCCTTCCTACAAACCCCACCAACCCTCGATTATTCAGCTTTCCGCGAGAACTTAGATTCCATTGGCCAAACCAGTATTTCGCGAGGTGGCAGTGATATCGGCCGGGCCTTACGCGAAGCCGCCAAAGCCTT
>JABJQI010000043.1 GCA_018663485.1 Opitutia bacterium | reverse complement strand
TTGACCAATGTCTCACACGCCACGCGGCTTTGCGGATCCTGCTCTAAGCATGCGTCCAATACACTATCAGAAATATAATCAGCTACTTTGTCTGGATGGCCCTCGCCAACAGACTCGGAAGAAAAGATGAAGTTTTTACTCATAAGCCAGTCACTATTGCCAATTATTTAGATTAATCAAGCAACTTATCAACATATCAGGATAAATTGATATGTTAAACGAGCCTCGCTATAGATTACTTTTCCGCAAATATCCAAATCACTTCATTTAGCATATTTTACATTCATCGTGACCATGACACCTTCGACCGACCCACACTCACTTTTAAAAGCGACATTTGGGTTTGAGACCTTTCGATCAGGGCAAGAACAGGTCATTCAGACGCTGCTCGAGGGGCGCAGTGCTAGCGCGATCTTTCCGACCGGCTCGGGCAAAAGCTTGTGCTATCAATTGCCTGCCCTGCTATTACCCGGGTTGACCTTAGTCGTCTCGCCGCTGCTGGCGCTGATGAAAGATCAGATCGACAGCCTACAGGCACGCGGTATCGCAGCGGAACGCTTGGACTCCAGCCTCGACGAGGAAACTTACCGCCGCGTCACTCAAGACATTCGTGGCGGCCAACTAAAGCTGCTGTTTGTCGCTCCCGAACGGCTAGGTAACGAACGATTCCTCAATCTCATTCATGGCCTCCCTATTAGTTTACTGGCTGTGGATGAGGCACACTGCATCTCATCCTGGGGCCACAATTTCCGGCCCGACTACCTAAAATTGGCCAACGCGGCTAAGGAGCTAAAGGTCGAACGCGTGCTCGCGCTCACCGCGACGGCGACCCCACAAGTCTCCGATGATATGGCGCGCGCCTTCGACATTGCCGATGGCGACATCGTCAACACCGGCTTCCATCGTCCAAACCTAGAGCTGCGCATTACGAGTTGCAGCGATGCTGAGCGTCCCGCGATCTTGGAGCAACGCCTTCGCGAGCGCCCCGCTGGATCGACCATCATTTACGTCAGCCTGCAACGCCATGCCGAAGAGGTCGCCGAGCGACTCGTCAAAGCAGGCTTCGACGCAAAGGCTTACCACGCGGGCATGAAATCCGAGCAGCGCGTCGCCACTCAAGACGCGTTTATGAACGGTGAAGTGCCGATCATTTGCGCCACGATTGCGTTTGGCATGGGCGTAGATAAGTCCGACATCCGCTACGTCTATCACTATCACATGGCCAAAGGCTATGAAAGCTACATGCAAGAAATCGGCCGCGCTGGACGTGATGGAGCGCCTTCGACCTGCGAACTGTTCGCCTGTGCCGACGACTGCACGGCATTGGAAAATTTCGTCTATGGCGACACGCCTGATCCCGAGAGCATTACATCGATTGTCACCGAACTGCTCGGCTCCGATGATGAAATCGATATCGCGATTACCGACCTCTCGCGCCGCCACGATATCCGTCAGCTAGTGGTCAATACCTTGCTCACTCGCTTGGAGTTGAAAGGCATCATCCGCGCCGAAGGTCATTACTATGGCAGTATACGCTTTGCACCGATTGGCAGTAGCGCCGAGATCTTAGCACAGTATCCAGACAAGCAAGCGGCGTTTATCCGCAAGATCTTTAGCTGCTGCACCAAAGCTCGCAAATGGATCAGCTTAGACATCGACCAGGCAATTGCGCACACTGGTCAACAACGCAGCGTCATCCTGCGTGCGATCGACAGCCTGCAACACAAAGGCCTAGCCGAACTACAATTGGCTGGCTACCGTCAACGCTTTCGCCGTCTAGAACAAGATGTCGACATCCCTGAATTGTGCCAGCAATTACAAGAGACCTTTAGCCAGCACGAAGCGATCGAGATTGCCCGTATCGAATCAATGCTGGCCTATGCTCAACACGAGAGTTGCCTCACCGCCAAGTTGCTTGGCTATTTCGGCGAATCGATCGTTCCCTGTGGCCACTGCGGAATCTGCTTGGGCGATGAGCCTGCACAATTACCGCCACGTCAACATGCCAGCATCGAAAGCTATGACCTGAGCCACTTCAGCACTTTAGTTGAGCAAAACACCAACGCCCTGGCCCGCCCGCGACAACAAGCCCGCTTTCTCTGTGGCCTTAATTCGCCAGCGGTTTCAGCTACGCGTGGCCTACGCGGCAATCGGCAGTTCGCCAGATGCGCCGAAGTGGCCTTTGCCAATGTGCTAGAGGCCCGATCGGTCGACTCACCAGCATAATGGTCGAATCCGCAGGAAGATTACAGCACACTCAACCGCGTATCATAAATCAGTCGCATTCTGCTCAACGATTGCTGCAAGGAGCATTTAAAGCGATGCCCTAAAGCAATGGAGCTAACCATCGCCAGCAGAAGCCGGTGCTCTTTTTAGACTTGGGATTCATCAGTCCCTCTAGCAATACTGACGCCTCAATCTTTTTAAGTAATATCAAACACTTGCAAGATTAGGCATATATGATTATACTAAATATGGATTTATATCATTAGTGCAAAATCGTCTAAAAGCACGGTTGCCACATGCGAGCACCATTCATTAGGAGAGCGATTCAGTACTCTTGCGCTGCAGTGAACAATTGGCGGATAAGCGATTTAACCTCAGTTATTCGTTTATATGGAATCAGTATTTTCCGGCAGTCAAATTGCATTCATCGGCGACTTCGTCCCGAGGCAATGTGGTATTGCCACCTTCACCCATCACCTCTGCACGGCAGTGCAAGAAGCATGCCCCGACGCGCAATGTATCGTCGGAGCGGTCAATGACCATCAGCACAGCTATGTATATCCACCGCAAGTGCGCTTCGAGTTCCATGAGCGTGACCTCGACTCGTATCGCCGCGCGGCGGATTTTCTAAACATCAACAACATCGATGTGCTATGTTTACAGCACGAATTCGGCATCTACGGGGGAGCCGCGGGCAGTCACATACTCGCCTTACTGCGCGACGCAAAAATGCCAGTGATCACGACCTTACACACCGTGCTGCAAGAACCCGATCATGCACAGCGACAAGTCATGCTTGAGCTCATCGAACGCAGCCAACGCTTAGTGGTGATGGCGGAAAAAGGCGTCGATATATTACGCGAAGTATACCATGTGCCAGACCAGCAAATCGAACTGATCCCACACGGCATACCAGACATACCCTTCATCGATCCGAATTTTCACAAAGACCAGTTTGGCGTACTCGGGCGAACAGTGCTTCTCACCTTCGGCTTGCTCAGCCCCGCGAAGGGAATCGAATACGTGATCGACGCGCTGCCAGAGATACGCAAAACACACCCAGAAATTATTTATATCGTGCTCGGTGCTACCCACCCAAACCTGCTAGCCAGCGAAGGCGAAAACTACCGCTTGCAACTTGAACGCCGCGCCGAAGCGCTCGGCGTGAAAGAGCACGTGATCTTCTATAATCGCTATGTCAATAACCAGGAGCTCAACGAGTTCATCTCCGCGGCGGACATCTACCTAACCACCTATCTCAACGAGGAGCAAATCACTTCTGGCACACTCGCATATTGCTTCGGTGCCGGCAAGGCGGTCGTCTCTACCCCCTACTGGCACGCCCAGGAATTACTCGCCGAAGGAAACGGCACGCTGGTGCCATTTCGAGACTCAGAAGCCATCACCACAGCGGTGCTCGGACTGCTGGACGACGACGTTAAGCTTCAATCAATGCGAAAGCGGGCCTACCTGCTTGGCCGCGAAATGATTTGGCCAACCGTCGCCGAGCGCTACATGGAAACCTTTAAAAAGGCGCGCTCCAGTCGAATCAAAGAACCGCGTAAAGCGTTCGGTGACCTAACCCTAGACCAGAAACCCTACCAACTGCCACCATTCAAACTCGACCACTTATTTCGGATGACCGACTCCACTGGTATGTTTCAACATGGAATATACACAGTGCCTAACTTCCACGAAGGCTACTGCACGGACGATAATGCCCGCGCGCTGCTACTCACCATTCTGCTCGACGAGATTGGACAAACCGGACGCAGCAAAGAAATCGAACACGCGGCTTCCAGCTATCTTGCATTTCTGTTCCACGCTTTTAAGCAAGGCAGTGGGCGCTTCCGCAACTTCATGAGTTTCGACAGGAAATGGCTGGAAGAAGCGGGCTCCGAGGACAGCCATGCGCGGGCCGTATGGGCACTCGGAGCTACACTCTGGCGCTCACAAAACAAGGGGCATCGCAAGCTAAGCAATCAGCTATTTGATCAGGCGCTACCAGCTATAGAGGGCTTCACCTCTCCACGCGCCTGGGCCTTCGGTCTGATCGGCATCCATGAATATTTTAGACGTTTCGAAGGGGATCTCGAGGTCAGCCGAATACGTGAAGTCTTGACTGAAAAACTGCTCGTGCTGTGGCGGGGTACGAATGCCCCCGACTGGCCATGGTTGGAAGATATGGTCTGCTATGACAATATGCGCATCACCCATGCACTCATCCTAAGCGGTTGCTGGATGCCCAACCAAGAAGCACTGGAGGCAGGGCTGAGTGGGCTTCGTTGGCTGATTGAATTGCAAACCGCGCCGCAAGGACATTTTCGCCCCATTGGCTCTAACGGATTCTTGCGGCGAGGACAAAGCCGCGCCGCTCAGTTTGACCAGCAACCACTTGAAGCGTGCGCAATGATTAGCGCCAGCCTAGAAGCGTTCCGGGTGACCAAGGATCCTTTTTTCTCACAAGCTGCTCAGCTCGCGTTTGAATGGTTTCTCGGTCGTAACGACCTAGATCAACCACTCTATGATCCGATAACTGGGGGCTGCCACGACGCCCTGCATCAGGATCGGATCAATGAAAACCAAGGAGCTGAATCCTGCCTATCGTTCTACCTAAGTCTGGCCGAAATGAGACTCAGCCAAAATCCCATCCAACTGCACAAATCATTATGAAGAAAATCTCGATCAACCGCTGTGGATTACAGTTCCTTCCAGATAGCTCACGCGTGCTGATACGTCCCTTCATACCAAGCTCCACTCAGCGAATCATCCAAATTATTGGCCGCGGGCTCGCCATGAGCGAAGCCGCTGTGGAATATGAAGTCGCAACAGTCATGCGCGATTTCGCTTCTAGGCATATTGAGATCGAACGCTTACTCCTCGAAATCTTCAAACAGGTCGAGCCACACTTATTTTCAGACAGCCCGCTCACGCACGCACGTCAGCTACTAATCGGCGCGCTCTTTACTGGTGAGTATGCACTCGAATCTGCGGCGCTTTTTAACCCCTCCATCGTCCTACATCCTGACCAAGACGGACTCCAACCGAATAGTGTTCGATTTATCATGAGCCTGCGCGCGACTGGTGAAGGTCACATCTCATCCATCGAATTCCGAACTGTCGAGATCGACGCCAAAGGCGTAATCGAAGCAGAGCCCGTGACACGATTCGTCACCGCTCCAGAGATTCATCCGAACCCGAGCTACAATCTCGATTCATTCACTATAAAGCTGCATGAGATGGGCTTTGAAAACGAATACACCGCCGCGGTTATGGAGGCACTTGACGAGACCTTCACACTCGAAGAGCTGGATAATAGTCTGAAGAATTTCTCCCATCGCGCGCATATTGTCACCCGCGAAGAACAACGCACACTCGAATGTGTGCGCTGGCTGGCGGAATCAAATTATGAACTTAGTTTTGAACCCAGCACCGCCATGTCCGAGCGGATTCTCTTCCCCGTATCAACCAATGAATCTAACGGCATCGAGGACGCCCGTTTCGTCAGGTTCATCGACGACGATGGCACAGTCACTTACTACGCTACCTATACCGCCTACAACGGACGTGTGACCCTGCCCCAACTACTTGAGACTTGCGACTTTCTCAATTTCCGCATTCTGACACTTAACGGCAGTGCCGTCGAAAACAAGGGCATGGCACTCTTTCCGCGCCGCATCAACGGCCGCTACGCAATGCTCTCACGGCAAGACGATGAAAACTTGTTTCTGATGTATTCGGATAATCCGCACTACTGGAACAATCCGAAAAAACTCATCGCACCGAGATATCCATGGGAGATGGTCAAGCTGGGAAACTGCGGCTCACCAATTGAGACCGAAGCTGGCTGGCTCGTGCTGACGCACGGAGTTGGGGCGATGCGGCAATATTGCATCGGTGCAGCGCTCCTCGATCTAGAAGATCCCTCAAAAGTGATCGGCCGCCTGCCGGACCCACTCATTAAGCCGGAATGCAACGAACGGGAAGGCTACGTGCCAAACGTCGTCTACACATGCGGGGCGATGCTACACAAAAAGACATTGATTTTGCCCTACGCAATGAGCGATGTGGCAACCGCAGTCAGCACACTGCGTATAGACGAATTACTGCCCGCACTGCTGGAAAGCGGCTCCTAGACCCGCCACTTCAAGAGAAATTAAAAGAACCTAGCTTAGCTTCCAGACTTTTACATGGACTCACCCATGGACTTAAAGTCCTCGCCTAAGCCCTTCCAAGTATTGCAACCGGAAAGCGCCAATAGGGCGACCGTAAGCACTGTAGCTAAGAATAATTGATGCATTGTTTTTATGAATGACCAAACAAGTGAAATCTCGCAATTAAGCAAGCAACAGCTACAGGCTAGGCACCGCATCCAACAGCTTACGCGTATACGGATGCTGCGGGTTATTATAGATCTCATCCGACGATGCTTGCTCAACGATCTTGCCTTCAGTCATCACCAACACCTGATCGCTAATGTGCTCTACCACCGCCAAGTCGTGCGCGATGAACAAGTAAGTCAGCCCTAACTCATCTTGAAGATCCTGTAACAAGTTCACAATCTGCGCCTGCACCGACACGTCCAAGGCACTGACCGGCTCGTCACAAATAATAAACTCCGGCTCCACAGCGAGCGCTCGGGCAATACCGATGCGTTGTCGCTGGCCACCACTAAACTGGTGCGGATAGCGCTGCATAAAGTCAGCACTCAGCCCTACCTTCTCAAGCAAGTCCGCCACGCGAGCCACTTTTTGAGCCTTCGACCAATCTTTAAAATGTATATCCAGCGGCTCCGCAATGATGCTGTAAATAGTCATGCGCGGATTGAGCGAACCAAAGGGATCCTGGAAAATCACCTGGATCTTCTTACGATATGCAAAGAAGTCTTTACGTGACAGATGTGACAAATCGTGGCCCTCGTAGGAGATCGTGCCATCAGTGATTGGCACCAGTCGGGCAATCGCTCGCCCTGTCGTCGTCTTTCCACTACCACTCTCGCCGACCAGCCCGACCGTCTTGCCACGCGGCACATCAAACGACACACCATCCACTGCTTTCACATGATCCACGGTGCGCAGCAGCACGCCACCTTTAATAGGAAAATGCACCTTAAGGTCACGAACGGAAAGGAGTGGCGATTGGTCTACGGTCGAGTCGGTCATATCGATGAATTAACTAAAATGTGACGTCAGAATTAGATTCGCAACCTTTCATTCCAATTCAAGTTTCACTTGTCACCAAACTAGTGCAGTCTAGCCTGCTAACACAATGGACTTGAGCACTTATCAGACAATGGATCCGCACCTCTTAATCGGCGTAGTCAACACCGCGATCCGCAACCACTGCGAATCCTTGGACGATCTCTGCAAAACGCACGACCTCGATGCCGACATTCTTACCGAGCGACTCGCAGGCGCTGGCTACCACTACATGCCGGAGCAAAAGCGATTTAGATAAAGTAGAGGCAACACGATAGCTGAATTGAACCGATTGACAGAGGACATGGTATAAAGTCAGCCCCTAGGTTCTTCGAAGCGAGCAGGTACATCCCACAATCCTAATCCAGCGCCATCTCTTTATCAATCGTTGTCAGGCGATGCTGCTTCGCGCCCAGCTTTGGAATACATGCGATCAACGCTTTCGTGTAAGGATGCTGCGGATTATTCAGCACATTATCCACGGGGCCCTGCTCTACAATCTCGCCGCGGAACATTACGATCACCTCATCTGCAAAGCCATTAACGATGCCGAAATTGTGCGTGATCAAGACGATGCTCATGCCGAGCTTTTCGCGCAAATCACGAAGTAGATCCATGATTTGCGCCTGAATGGTCACATCCAACGCGGTCGTCGGTTCATCAGCGACCAATAGCTTCGGCTCACAGGCCAGCGCCATCGCAATCATCACACGCTGCTGCATGCCACCACTCATCTCATGCGGATAGGCCTGGTAGCGTTGCGCCGCATCGCGAACCCCGACTAGCTCCAGCAACTCCACCACACGCCCCTTCACATTCGTAATGTCTGCGCGGTGTAACTTCACTGCCTCCGCGATTTGATGCCCCACGGTAAAAACTGGGTTTAGCGAAGCTGACGCCTCTTGAAAAATGTAAGCGATACCATTGCCGCGAAGACCACGAATTGTTTCGCGATCCATCTCCAGCACATTCTTGCCTTCAAACAGAATTTCACCACTGACAGTGCAGGTCGGCGCCTCTGGCAATAAACGAGTAAGCGACATACAAGTGACGCTCTTACCACTACCGCTCTCACCGAGAATCGCCACCGTCTTCCCGCCCGCATCGATTGAAAAATCGATCCCATGCACCACCTCATTGGATTCGCCACGCGAATGAAAGGCGATCCGCAGATCAGAAACTTTTAATAACTCAGACATCAGTGCACACACATTCAACATTCAACTGACAACGCTCAACTTAAAACTAGCGCGTTTTCATTTTTGGATCGACCACATCGCGCAGCACATCGCCGAGCACGTTGTAAGCAATCACTGTAATGAAGATCGCAAAGCCTGGCGTCAATAGCCACCAGAAGTTTAAATAAAACACCTTCACATCCTGCGCTTGCGAGAGCATCAGCCCCCACGATGCCGAGGGTTCTTGAATGCCTAGCCCTAAAAATGACAGAGCCGCTTCACCTAGTATATAGCCAGGGATCGAGAGGGTCGCGGCCACCAACAAATAACTCACGAGATTGGGCAAAATATGCTTCCGTAAGATTACCACAGGCGACTGCCCCATACTTTCAGCCGCCATCACATATTGATTTTGCCGGAGAGAGAGCGTCATACCCCGCAGCACACGCGCGGTACCAGCCCAACCGATTAAGGACAGAATCAGAATGATCACGAAAAACATCTGATCAGAAGCGAAGTGCGGCGCCAGCGCAGAGCGTAAAGCCAACAACAAATAGAGCCCCGGCATTGCCATCATAAATTCGACTAAGCGCATCGCTAGAAAATCCATTCGACCACCAAAGTAACCACTCAAGCCACCGACTAGAAATCCGAGTGTCGTAGTAATCGTGATACCTAGGAGGCCAATGAACAGCGATACACGTGAACCGAAGATTAACCGCGAGAAGACATCACGCCCAGTTGAATCACTGCCGAGCAGATACACTCGACCAGAGTCATCTTGGATCGTAAACAAATGACGCTGCGTCTTAAACAGCCCTAAAAAACGATATTCAAAGCCCTTACCAAAGAAATGAATCGGGTACCCCTGCCCCACGACTTTTTCATACTTCGCCTCGGTTGGATCGACTAATTCGTAGGCCTGCACTTGCAAGACACCATCCTGAAAGATCAACGCTGTGGGCGGATGGTAAGTGCGCTCTAGGTCTTGTTGATTGGTCGCATACGGCGCGAAAAAATCCGCAAACACGGCAGCCGCATACAGGGCAACCAAGACCGCTGCCGACACTGCCCCCAAGGGGCGCCGCAACACTTCTCGAAATATATTGAAGATGATCATTCTACTTGTTCTTCTCCAACCGGATACGCGGATCTGACCACGCTAATAAAATATCTGCCAACAGGTTTCCCAGCACCAACATCGAGCACCCCATCATCACCGAAGCCAATACCACAAACTGATCCTCTCGGAGAATCGATTGATACATCAACTGACCAATCCCAGGATACTGCAGCACAATCTCTACCATCAACGCACCGCTCAATAGCCCCGAGAATGCGAACCCAAATGAACTCACAAGTGGATTGATCGCATTACGCAAGGTGTGCTTAAAAATCACCGCAAATTCACTTAAGCCCTTCGCCCGTGCCGTCGTCACATACTCCGCGCGCATCGTATCGAGGAAATTAGCCCGCATAATTCGCATGATACTCGCGATCGAACCAATCCCGAGTGCCAATGTCGGTAAAATTAGGTGAGACGCACGATCGCCGACTTTCCCAAACCAGTTCAAATAATCATACTCAATTGAAGTGGCACCTCCCAACGGGAACCAACCCGTTTGCGCGGCAACAAAGACAAACAACAGCGCGAGAAAGAATTCAGGAATCGAAAGCGCCGCATAAGCCAACGCCGAAGCGGTACGATCAAAAATCGAATCCTTATAAACTGCAGCCAAGACACCGAGCGGAATCGCAATCCCCCACGCAAAGACAAATGCGCTCACTGAAAGCAGAAAGGTCGCCCACAGGCGTTGTCCGATCAGATCGACAACTGGCATTTTATAAGCCCACGAATGCCCCAAATTACCCCGTGCCACATTACCCAACCATTTCCAATATTGCACATACCACGGACGATCTAATCCGAACTCGATCTCAATCGCTTGGATTAACTCTGCTGGCACATCGCGTTGTGCTTTGACTGGCGTCAGAAAGTCTCCAGGCGCGAGACTCATCAAAATAAATACCAGCATCGTGATCCCTAGGAGCAAAGGAATCAACGTCAGCAATCGCTTGAGGATAAATGCACTCATGGATTCGGCTTTGCCCACAGTGATTCTTCATTCCAAGTCACCCCACCGAGCGGAGCGGGATCGACATTCTGCCATCGATTGCGATAGCCGACAAAGTCCTTCGGGCTGACTAGAAAGATCAGCGGCTGTTGCTCGGCTAGAATTTCCTGCACTTCGAAAAAATACTTCTTACGCACTTCAACATCAGTATGCCGACCAATTTCAAGCATCAGCGCATCAATCTGAGCCTCCCACTTCGTCGCAGGCTCAACTTGCTGCGGATACCATTGGTGTAGTCGTCCTCCACTCATCAATATATCTTTACCCGCATAAGGATCTGGCGCACCACCGCCGAGACCAAGCATGCAAGCCTCATAATCAAATGAATCTGATGTTTTATTGATGATCGTATTAAAATCTAAGAACTGCAGTTCGACGTTGATACCAAGCGCTGCCATGTTCTCCTTAAACACCGTAGCCATCTCGACACGTAATCCACTACTCGAGTTCGTCATCAATGAAAACTCGATTGAATTGCCAAGCGGATCTTTCAACTGCCCATCTTCAAAAGTAAATCCCATCTGAGCAAACAACTCCCGTGAGGTCTCCGGCGAGTATGCATATTTTCGAATCGCATCGTTATGCCACAATTTACGTTTTGGGGACACGTAGCCATGCAAGATATTGGCACGATTGAAGTACACCCCGCGAACAATGCCTTCGCGATTGATGCCATGTGAAACCGCTTGACGGAAACGCTTATCCGAAAACCACTCAAATTTATAAGGCTCTACATACGCAATACCGTCAGCATCCTTACCAGGATTTAAATTAAACCAAATAAAGTTCGTCTGGCTCGAAGGTCCCATGTCCAACACGGTATAATCGAAGCGTTCCTCCCCTCGCTTAACCCATGCCACATTGTCGGGTCCGATTGATTCAAAATCCGTCAAACCCTGTGCAAAGGCAACATTACTACTATTCTGATCCTGCACAATCTTGGTAATTACCCGAGCCACATAAGGCAGTCGCTGACCTTCTGTATTCACTTTCCAATAATTTGGGTTCTTCGCAAATACGATGCGTTCACCAGGGCGATATGATTCGAGCACATACATATTTAGACCCACAATTTTCCATGGTTCATTGATGGCCGTCTCAACACTCCACTGATCCATTAAGGTGCCATCATCAAAAGACACTTGTAGCACATGCTGAGGCAAAATTTCCTCACCGCCCCCAAACAATAGAAAAGGCGCATAAACCTCTGGAGTCGTGAAGCGTACCGTATAATCGTCTAGCTTCTCAACCAGTGGCTCTTGCCCATTAATAAGCTGTCCAAAAGTAGAGCGCGATCTGTAGCGATATTTCACACGACCATTTTCATCTAGCACGACCTTACCGGAATCAACATCCAGCTGCTTCGCGAAGAAACAGCCCCAAGTAAACAGCACATCGTCTGCGGTAAACGGCTGACCATCGCTCCAATGAATTCCACGCCGCAAATGAAAGGTATACTGAAGATTGTCTGCCGAGATCTCCCATGACTTGGCAAGATTCGGAATCACATCGCCAGTATGCGGGTCGAGCGTAATCAAGCCTTCCAAAATACGCCCGATCACGGCTGATCCTGCCATTGTCTCATTGACCAGAGGATTGACCGTTGCCAAATCACCCGCAAGCGTTTCCACAATAGTTGAGTCAAATTCCCCAGATGGAAAATCTACCACCAACGCATCTACGGGAATCGGAGCCACAGCAACGGTCGATGGTCGCTGCTGCTCGGAGCCACATCCAGACAAAATCAGCGACACAGTGAGGAGCAGCTGTAATTGTGTTGCAAATATGTCGCTGGGATAGAGTGCCATGTGAAAGTCTTACCAAAGCGCTCTCCTTGGTTTGTTCAACGCTTTTTCTAAGTGATTCAAACCCACAAGCCACATCCTTTGACAAAGCATAACTTGACAATGCTCAACTGTTCACCTAAACAAGTGAACACTATGAAAGATCTCACAACTCGACAACAAGAAATACTCACTTTCATCGAGCATTACGAATGGCGCAACGGCTTCTGGCCGAGTATTCGTGATATTCAAGAGCAGTTCGGTTTCGCCAGTACCAATGCCGTGATGGGACATCTTCGTGCACTTGAAAAAAAGGAAATGATTGCGCGCATCCCGGGTCAGGCCCGAACCTTTCGTATAAACCGTCCAGATGCACCCGAAAAGCCCGAGATTCCTGAAGACGCTACCGAAGTGGTCGATATTCCCGTCATGGGCGACATTGCCGCTGGCTATCCAGACCGTGTCGAACCGGCAGGTGAGATCGGCCGCTTGCAAGTCGACATTCAGAGTGCAGGCTTTTCCAGCCGTCGTCGCAGTTTTGCTCTTCAAGTGCGAGGCGAAAGTATGGTCGATGCCGAAATTTATGATGGTGACATGGTCATTATTGAGCCACGAGACGCCTATGATGGCGACATCGTCGCAGCACTCATCGATGGCGAAACAACGCTCAAGCGCTACATCCAAAAAGGCAGCGAACCTCCGTACCTCAAAGCAGAAAACAAATTTTATCCCGAACTTTACCCTGTCACTGAGCTCTGCATACAAGGCGTCGCCAAAGCAGTCGTACGCAGCTTGTAATTAATGTGTATCGCGGTGTAGCGAACGCAATGCTTTGCCAGTCGGGGCCTTGTTACTCGAACAGCAGAGATTCACTACACTCCCAGTTACGCCGAAGCGTTTTTGTCACGCTTAGCCAAACAACAGACACTGAAAGCTGAGTCGAGAAGAGAACAACTTTACAACATTACGCGAAATAAGCGGTTCTATTTAGCGAGAGCGATTGCCAATGAGGGATTATCGCAGATGGCGCAGTAACTCGCGTACGTCGTATTTGTCAGAAATCAGCAAAAAAACATTGCGAATGCCATTCTTATGTAAGCATACGTATTATGGCAAGTCGACACAACTGATCAGCCCCGCAGCGCTAATACAAATCAGCCTTCAACCGTTTTCGGATACGTAACAATCCAGCAATCATCCCCCATGCATCGCGAAGCGGCTTAACCTTACCTCCGGGTATTTCCTGCCACGGGAGACGCAACTCCTCGACCCGACTACCATGAGCCTCTAGCGCAACCAATAACTCAACATCAAACACAAAGCCGCGCTCGATCAACTGGTTCGACACCGCACGATAC
>JABJQI010000154.1 GCA_018663485.1 Opitutia bacterium | reverse complement strand
TACGCTGAAAAAGCATATACCAACCGAGAGCGTTGAAGGCCTGTTAACAGAACGGGAAATAGAAATCCTAAACCTACTAGGAGAAGGACTGCCTAAAAAACAAATCGCAGCGCAACTCGAGATTGGCTATACCACAGTGGATACACACGTCAGCAACATTTACGAAAAACTGGGAGTCAAAAACGCCCCCGCCGCAATCAATCAAGGACACAAACTCGGCCTCTTCACATAGTGCGGACATTCTAGAGTGGCCGTGGTCAGTTAAAATATTAGTTTACAGTTCACTGGAGGGCTCCATACGCCGCAACTTGATGTAGCAACAAAGAACGTCCCCTCTTGTTGCGTGTTTCAAACTTCAAGTAACGCGCCTTGCGCCCTGGCACATCGATCCCGGAATGAAAATGAGTTAACGCAACCGTCCACTCCTGCTCGAACTCTTCCGCCTGCCAAACTTCAGACCAGGTCTGAGCGTCTTCAGACACGGACAGAATCAGCCCATCGGAGCGTTGCTCGTTCGGGCGATTTTTAATCACGACTGCCTGTACATCTTTCACACTGCCCAGATCAACAGTGACCCACGGATTCTTTTCCGCAGCGGTATGAAACGCATAGTCACGCTCTGGGCGCTCCCCCGTTAACAAGCTCTGATGATCCTTAGTAAAATCATGCACGCAGGTTGAACTGGTTTTGACTGTGGCATCCAGACTAATGACCGGCCCGAACTGAGAGAGGTCGATCACTTCCTTACGGATTCCTCCATATAGCGTCCCTGGCTCAATGGACTGCTCTATGGTTAATTCAATCACCGTGACGGGATCGCCTCGATGCGCCTGAAGCACAGTGACATCCAGCCCTTCTGCGTCCTGCTTAAATTGAACTGGATGATCATCCAATGTGCGTGCTGCAGTTACTTTAAAAGGCAGCGGGTCAAATTCCAGCGTTTCCTCTGACCGATCATAGGCGTGCAGAAAGATCTTGTTGCCTTTATGGCAACTGCCGCCCCACCTCCCGTTTTTGTATGGACCGCCGCGTGTGCCATAAATCGCATCGCCATATTTACCGAGCCACTCGCCCGTCGCACGGGCAACGGCGGATTCGCCGTCTGTAAAAGTGCCATCCGGGCGCGGTCCGAAATTCAACAGCAGATTGCCGCCACCCGTGGTGCAACTGACCAGCATCTTAATGCATTCCTCGGGCCCTTTGAAACCATTCTCGCCGCGATAGGACCAGCCCTCGCCTACGTGAATGCAAGATTCCCAATCCTGCTCAATGTCCATCGATCCGATGCGGCCTTCGGGTGTGTAGTAGTCGCCTAGAGTCATCTGCTTGATCGCTGGCGTCGCAGGCCCGCGATCCTCTGGTGTTTTAGGACCACAGAACTTGGCTGCACGATTATTAACCAGCATGTCCGGCTGTAGATCATACATCATCGAAAACAATTGATCGAAGCGCCACTTGCCCCAATCGCGACCGCCGACATGGTCAAACCACATGATATCAATATCGCCGTAATTCGTCAGTAGCTCTTCGATTTGCCCACGATACCACGCATCATATTTCTTGTTATCACCGACCAGATAATCCGAATGATACCAGTCACGAGTGGAGTAATAGAGCCCGGCCTTCAATCCGTGTCGGTGGCAGGCTTCAACGAAGGGCTTCACGACATCACGTGCGTAGGGTGATGACATGATACTGTAATCGGTCAATTTGCTATCGAACATCGAAAAGCCATCATGATGCTTGGTGATTAGCACCATGTATTTCATGCCAGACTCCTTGGCAACACGCGCCCAAGCATCTGGATCGTATTTCACCGGATTAAACTGCTTGTAGTAATCATCATACTCTAGATCTGAAGTGCGCGGGCCATGGCGGTTAATATCCCAAGGGCGGTTTGCCTCACGCCCCCAACCGATTTCCTTTTGTCCGACTGAACACGGCCCCCAATGGACAAACATCCCAAACTTAGCATCGCGGAACCACTGCATGCGCTCGTCACGCTCAGCCTCGGTCTCGTGTATTTGCGGCACGGCACTCAAATCTGCAATCGCATCCTGCGACTGTGCCTCACGACCAGACTCATTCGTCGACATGCAGCCAGTCACAAACAGAAGCGACAAAAGCATGCCAGCCACCAAAACATAGTTAAACTTATTTAATTTCATAATATAAATTGTTAGCATTAACATTCATTGAATTTATTTCAAAAACTTAATCTAAAAATCTGCACCGAATTGGCGATCTTCACGTCCCCGTCTGCGAAGACTCACTTCCAATTGATCTTCGCAATTTGTTTTTCCACATCGACCAATACGGAAGCGTGTTCGAATTCGCGCCGAAAAGTCCAGCCGTCGCGGACGGCATCGCCTTTC
>JABJQI010000044.1 GCA_018663485.1 Opitutia bacterium | reverse complement strand
TGAGTCCTTACATGACGCCAGTCGCATCGCTTATGGGTAACATCCTGCTGGTCGGGTTGGCGGATCCTAGCGGGGAAACGAGCCCGCGTGAGTTGCGCTCGCTGGCTGATTGGACGGTTGCCCGAAAGCTGCAATCAGTTCCAGGGATCGCCGAAGTGCTGTCGATGGGCGGCGGAGTGAAGCAAGTGCAAGTGCAGCCAGATCCAGATAAGATGCTCGCGATGGGTGTATCCTTTTTGCAAATACGCGATGCCTCTGCTCAAGCAGTTAAAAATACGACTGGCGGATTTTTAACTGAGTCGGCTCAAGAGATCATGGTGCGTAATTTGGCGATGACGACTGATCTGGATGAGATCGGTAACACGGTCGTAGCGTACGAGAATGACCGGCCGATTCGTCTGCGTGATGTGGCCTCGCTGGTTTGGGATATTGAGCCAATGCGTGGCGATGCTGGCCTTGGTAGCAAGCAGATTACCCAGGATGGTGTGGTGAAGGGTTACCCAGGGGTGATCCTCAGTGTGACAAAGTCGCCGGGTTTTGATACCATTGATTTGACTGAGGAAGTGGAAGCCGCGCTCACCGCTCTGCAACAGACCCTCCCCGCAGGGGTCAAAGTGGTCACGCTCTATCGGCAATCCGACTTTATTAATCTCTCGATTGGAAATTTGGAAGAAGCGCTGCGTGACGGTGCCATCATGGTGGGCTTGGTGTTGTTTCTGTTTCTGTTTAATGTGCGGATTACTTTAATCACGCTCACTGCGATTCCGCTTTCACTCGGCATCACGATTCTGGTCTTCGACCTGATGGACTTGAGCGTCAACTCGATGACGCTGGGCGGACTTGCTGTGGCGATTGGTATGGTGGTCGATGACGCGATTGTAGATGTGGAAAATGTGTTTCGTCGTTTGCGTGAGAATGCGAGTGTTCCGAATCCACGTCTGAATCTTGAAGTGATTGCGAGCGCTTCCGCTGAGGTGCGCTCGTCGATTTTGTATGCCACGGTATTGATCATTTTGGTGTTCTTGCCGTTGCTGGCATTGAGCGGCGTGGAGGGGCGGCTATTCTCGCCGATTGCGATTGCGACGATTGTTAGCATGAGTGCGTCGTTCGTGGTTTCGTTGACCGTCATCCCGGTGCTGTGTTCGTTTTTATTAAACCCAAAGGCGGGTGAAGTGCATGTCGATGGGTTCATGGTGCGTGGCTTGAAGTGGGGCTTTCACAAGACATGGCTCAACTTTTCGCTATCACAGCCGTTTCTGGTGCTACTGATTACTGGGGTGCTGCTATTTGTCGCGTATGGATCGCTGATCTCGATGGGGGGCAATTTCTTGCCAGCATTTCGAGAGCCGACCGCATTGATCGCAATGACCACTGCACCAGGTACCTCGCTCAAGCAAACCACCGAACTCTCCGATACCGCGCAGGACTTATTGTTGCAGATTCCAGAAGTCGAAACAGTCGGTTATCGTGTCGGTCGTGCCGAACGTGGTGACCATGTGGTGCCAGTGTCGACGGTTGAGTTTGATCTCGAATTTACCGAAACGTCTGATCGGGACCGTAAGGAAGTGTTAGAAGAAATACGTATCACCATGCGCACGATTCCAGGCACATTCAGTGCGATGAGCACGCCATTGGCGGACCGTATTGGGCACATGCTCAGTGGTGTATCTGCCAAGGTCGCGGTTAAGATCTATGGGCCTGATTTAAGCGAATTACGTCGCCTCGGGAAGCAAGTCACTGAGATCGCACGGGCTATTCCGGGCATGGAAGAAGCGCGTGCGGAGCAGCAGGCGATGATTCCTCAGCTACGGATCGAAGTCGATCGTGACCGTGCGCTGGCGTATGGCGTGACACCGGGAAAATTGAACGAGCAGTTGGCTTCCTTGATGGGTGGCGAAGTGGTGGCCGAAATTTACCAAGGGCAGCGTGTGTATGATTTAGTGGTGCGTCTGCCACTTGAATGGCGTGAGTCGCCGGAGCGGTTGTCGAATTTGTATGTCGATACACTGAGTGGCCAACGGGTGCCATTGAGCTACGTGGCAGAAATTCATCAAGCGACGGGGCCGAATACAATTCTGCGCGAGAATACACTGCGTCGTTTCGTGGTATCGATCAATCCGACTACGGACGATTTGAATGCAGTGGTGGAAACCTTGCAGAGTAAAGTCGCTGAGGAGTTGGTTTTACCGCAAGGCTATAGCGTAGCCTTTGAAGGCGAATATCAGGCGCAGCAAGATGCGCGGCGCACTATCTTTATTATGTGTGCGGTGATTCTGCTGCTGATCATTTTCTTACTCTATAGCTATTTCAAAACCTTCAGTTTCGTGTGGCTGGTGTTGAGCATCATTCCGATTTCTTTGATCGGCGGGGTCTTTTATACCACTATCACATTGAATAATATCAGCATCGCCACGCTGGTTGGTTTTATCGCAGTGACTGGTATTGCTGCGCGTAATAACATTATGCTGCTCTCGCACTATCTGCATTTGATGCGTCACGAAGGTGAAGCATTCACGCGCGAAATGGTGGTGCGTGGCACGCTCGAGCGACTCGTGCCGATCTTGATGACAGCGATCTCTGCGGGCCTCGCATTGATCCCACTCATCATGGCCGCCGATGAGCCGGGCAAAGAAATTCTCAATCCCGTCGCGATCGTTATCGTCGGCGGCTTGATTAGCTCGACGCTGCTCGGCCTCGCGGTGACCCCTGCTATCTTTTATGCCTTCTTTCAAAAGTCCGCCGAAAAGTCTATTCGCCTAGAAGCCGCTGCTTCCGAGTGATATAATGCTTCGGTGCGGGAGGGACGACTTCCGCGTCGTGCGTTTTTATCTTTATACAATGAAATCTAAAAAAATATCATGAAACAGAAAACACAGCTCAAAGTTCTCCTCATTGCGACGCTAGCGTTGTTCGGGAAAAGCTATTGCGATGCTGCCGCGGGGCACGGTCACAGCAATGGCGAGCATAGCCATCGAGTCAGCAAGTCTGCGGCCCATGAAGTACAAGGCGGCCCCCATGGTGGTCGTCTTATCACCATCGTGGATCCACACATGGAGTTCTTGGTCACGCCCGAGCGCTTTGTGCAGCTTACATTCCTAGGGCGCGATGGCCAAGTCGTCCCAGTTGCCGATCAAGTCGTTTCTGCGATTGGCGGTGATCGCAGCGCCCCGACAAAGGTGGAGTTTGTTAAAAATGAAGGTGGCTTAATCTCAACCGCAGCGTTGCCAGAAATGAAGCGCATGCCGATCATTTTACAGATTAAAGTGACTCCTGATGCAACGCGTGTGCGAGAGACATTTTATTTAAATATGAGCAATTGTCCCAGCTGTGAGTATAAAGAATACGCCTGTATTTGTAGGCATTGATTGGTTCGTTTTATAGCGAATTCGCATAGCGTTTTCGATAGTGGGAGTGCTTGATGCTCGGCAGTCAAAATGGCTTCGCCAGTCCGCTACCACGGTATTGAGGAAGTGTGGATTTGTTTGCAGCGCAGCCCGCGAAGCGGTTTCGATCTGTGGA
>JABJQI010000077.1 GCA_018663485.1 Opitutia bacterium | reverse complement strand
TCTTCCGTGGATCAATCACGTCCGCGTAGGTGCTGCCGTCTGGGTTCAACGTTTTGGCGGTAAGGAAAATGATTAGATTGGTCGAAGCCTCATTAGACACATCACTGCGAAATAGCTGACCTAACAAAGGCAGATCTCCCAACAACGGAATTTTTGTCGAATCATTGTCCTCAGTCTCCGCAGTCAATCCACCCAGTGCAATCGTATAGCCATCCTTAATCGTCACCTGAGTCTTCGCATCACGCTTTTTGAATATCCGATCTTCCAGAATGGCTCCGCCAACGTTGATTGGCACTGTGTCACCGAGCGCACTCACGACCGGGTGTACATCCAGTGTGATCATACCGGCCGCATTCACGGAAGGCGTCACATCCAGCTCGATCCCAACAAAACGATAGTCAATTTCACCAGTTTCCAATTGCCCTGTCTCATCGTTGACCGAGAACTCACGAATCGGGTAATCTTCGCCTACCTGAAAGACCGCTTGTTGATTATTCATCACTACCACAGTCGGATTGGAGACTAGCTTCGAACGGTTTTCAGTTTGAATCGCAGTTAAGGTCGCAGCGAACTGAGAACTGGAAAAGACCGCAACCAGGCCACCGGAGGCGCCACCTGCAGCGATGTTAGCCAAACCATTGGCGTAAGAATCAACACCAGCAAACACGCTACCATTGGGGGTAGGGATAGTCTTCGAATCAAGATCATACGGGTGAGGGCTGAAGCCAGGGTTACCCGAGCCCGCACCACTGCCACCGAGCAGATCGCCGGCATTTTCATTCAGATAAGCCCAATCGACACCGATATCGGACAAGTCGCCATTCGAAACTTCGATGAATTTCGATTCGATCATCACCTGATCCGTCGCACGGTCCAAAGTATTAATCACCTCTTGGATCCGATTCATCCGCGACGGGCGCTCGGTAATCACCAGTGCATTGCTGCGAACATCGATCTGAATCTTGCCTCCAGCAGCGGCATCGATCAGTGGTGAGATCGAGCCTTGAATCGAATCGGCTTGAGCGTAGTTGAGAATAAAGACACGGGTATCCACTAGCTCTGTAGTCAGGTCTGCAATACTCTTAATCCGAATGATATTACGATCCTCAACATAGGTAAAACCCAATGGCTCTAACGCGACCTCAAACACTTGGCGCCAAGTAATATTGCGAAGCTTAACAGAAGTTCGTCCTTGCAAGGTATCAGGAATCACCAAATTTAAATCAAACAAGTCGGCCACATTACGCAGAATCGTACGGACTTCCTCATCTGGAAAATCAACTGAGATGGTATCTTCTTCAGCCATCGCCACCGAACCCAGGCTTGATGTTTCTTGGCCTGGCAACTCCAGCAGCACTTCGGAAGTGCTCGGCAGTGCAGTGGTCGGCACATCAAGGATCTCAGCTGCCTTCACATCCACCACGACACCTGCAGTCGGCGCAGCTAGAATCTCAACGACTTCACCTACACCATCCAGCGTCGTTTTAGTCTCGGCCAGCACAGTTGACGGCTGCGGCGCAGCTGCTTCGTCGGCCCTGACTGCTGCAATGTCTCCGAAGCCGCTCAGTGCGACCGCTGCGGCGGGGTCGGGTGCCTCGCCAGCAACTACTCGGGGCGTGTTCGCGCCATCGATCGGCTTTGGAGCTAAGACCATTGCCGGTTCCGCGCGGCTGGATTCGATCGGTTCGGCCACATCCTCGATGATCACCACATCAAATAAATCGATGTCGCTCTGCACGGGTTCCACCTCCACCAGTTGCGCCCACAGGGCGATTGGTGCAAGGAGCATTAAAGAGATAAGGTTGTGCTTTTTCATAAGGCAGGAGGATTGAGTGAACGAGATGAGCTAAAATTTATTGCTATAATATAAATCAAATGAAGTCGCGGCTTACTGAGTGGAATCTTTGGTCACACCAACAGAGACGCTGGATGCAGTATCGAATGGCAGCGCCAAACTGGCATCACCCATTCTCAAGGTATAACCACGGGAATTCACATTCATCAGGGTGACGATGAATGACTGCCCCGCGACCTGCGGTATTTTTGCGGGGAAACTGGCGCCGGACTTAAGCATGCCACCGCCCTGCAGCTGAAGATAATGCGTAGTGCCGCGAGCGAGCGTACCGCTCACTTGCTTCGCCAAGTTGAGCCCGATCACTGCAAGAATTGAGGCATCATCATACACCACGGAAGCATCGATAAGATCGGACTTCTGATCGGCCACGCGAGGGACAAATTCAACCACCTCTTTAAAGACATATGGATTGTCGAGCGCTTCAATTTTGGTCCCAAACCCTCCATTTACTTGGTTCAGATGAGACTCTGCAACAGCCAATACACGCTCACGCATCTGATATGACAGCACACGATCCTTACGCCCCGAAAGCTTAATCTCAGGAGTCGCGGCAAATGCATAGGCTCCGAAGAAGAGCTCGGTAGACAGCAAAAGAAAACATGTTTTTTTCATAACGTTTTTATTCAATTCTTCTCAGCAAGCACCACCACATGCAACTTCGCCGCCAGAGACTCGGACGCCGCACTTTGAGCCGTCGCGATAAATACCTCAAAATTGGCAATACGCATGAGCGCGTCTACGTGCTGAATTTCATACATAAAGCCGAGAATTTCCTTAAAAGTCCCCCCCACTTTGATCTCGTAAACAATCCCAGAATACAGCGACAGCTCATTTGGCCCGTCTTTTATCAGCGCCGGCTCTTCGATCGTCAACTGACTCACATCCGCAATGGTAATATCGAGCTTATCCTCAAACGAATAAAAGAAATTAGTGTTAATCGAGCGCTCACTCCGATTGAATAAACGCCGATCTATGGCAGCTACATAGCTCTGCAAAGACTCGACATCTTGGTCTAGATTATTCGAATCTATAACGTTGTCGTTGATCATTCGAATCTGGGCAATCAGCTCAATCTCCTCCTGTAACAAGTCGGCGACCACATCCCCGCGCATCAAGACGACTACCGCACAAGCGACAAACACCACTGTACTAATAAGCGCTACAGGGTGTCCCTTTAACTTATCAATAATTAGATTCATCCCTCACCTCCTGCGCTTGGCGTGCTACTGTTTGCTGGCGTCAATGAGATCGAAACTTGAAAAGGCGTAATCCCTGTCTTCGCGTTGCGTTGCTGCATACTTTCATCGACCACGACAGCAAACCCATCAGGACTCAGTATCGACGATGCTTGCAACGTTGCTTTAAATTGCGTCAAGGCCATCAATCCGCGAGTATCGCCGGTAATATTAATTTCATATGTCATCTGCGTCTCTGCTGTTTTTTTTCCCTCCAGCTTGATGATCGCGCTCGAGAGAATTACGTCCGAAAAGACCAAGCCCGCTGGTTTGAGCCGCGCAAGCTCAGCCAACAGTTCATGCGCCACAAAGGGCGCATAAAAAAAACTCTGCAACTCCACCACGCTCTGAGCAGACTCGCGAAAGCGCTCACTGATCTTTAAATTTTGATTATTATTGGCCTCGGTCTCGCCGATGCTTTGCTGCATGAAAGCAATCGAACGATGTAACGAATAAGCCCGATACTCACGTTGGAGCAGGGTGAAACCGGCGATTAACATCAGCGCGACGGCAATCGCATTAATGATAAAATCAGTACGGACGACCTTGATATCAGGCAGTGTCGACTGAATTTTAAAGTCTGGACGCCAATATGGCTGTATATCGCGTTGTCTGCTCATCCGATAACTTCCTCCCTTAGGTGAAATTCTCCCATCAGACTAAAAGCACCGAGCCACCGAGAGCCCAGATTAGCTGCCTCAACTTCATCTGCCAACTTCACATTGAGACTCTCCAACCAGCCCTCAATATTCGGCTGCATAATCTCGACTCCCAAAGAGTCTGATACGGTTTTAGCGATCCAACTTAGGTTTTGCGGCAATACACTCAGAAACACACGGTCAATCGTCAGTCCGGTCTGTACTTCATAAAAGCCCGCAGTCGCTTGCAGCTCTTTGATCAAGCGACGCAACAACTTCGGTCCCATTTCGGCAAAGTCGAAAGTGTTGGAATAAAACAGTTTTCTAGCGGATGCCTCATCCTTCAGTCCCAACTCACGCTGCAGCAGAGGATAAATACTATCTAAGCCGAATGACATGGGACGCGTGACTTTGACCTGACCACCATTTAGAATAAATACATGCGCAGACTGCGCAGCGAGCTCGACACATAAAATTGGCGCATTCATACAATTAAACCGCGCGTAATCACACACCCCACCTAGTGTGGTGGCGGTCGACAGCTCCAAGCGCTCGGGATAAATTCCATACGATAACAACTGATCCTGTACTTCTTGAAATGCCGCCGATGGCCCTCCGCAGAAGACAAGTTGCTTGGTGAGCCCGCGGGCGAAGTCAAAGTCTGAGCCATTCCTAGCGTCTAGGATTGAAACACTATTTACCGACGGGTCGATATTGAACTCGGACTGTAGCACCTCTGATAAAAAACTCGGATCTTTGACCTTGTTAGACGATTCGGCTTCGTAATAGCGCAGAAACCGCCCCTTTGGGTAAACGCCACAACGCGAAACAAAATAACTCGCCCCCTTAAAGTCGACGATCTGTTTAAAAAATGCACGCACATCTTCAGCACAACAGTCATCCGTAATCTGAAGTTCGGCAACTTTCTCAACCACGATTGGCAGCTTGTAGCCTGAAGTCCTCACCACAAGAATGGAGAACTCAGAGACATCAATAAATAGGCCTATAGGCTTTGGTTTAAGCATGCGGCTAAGAAGAAAAATTAGGATATATCACTAATCTTAAATAGGTCATTAATATCATCATCGAGCAAGTCCAAAAGCTATTAAAGCCCTGCGTAAGCATCGTTTAAAAAGATATTTACAATATAGTATTCAATTTTTTACATAATTGAACACCCGGTACAGCATCGAGATCTAAATACGCCCTTGCGCTGCATGTAACATAACGGAATTAACGACTCATATCACCCTACCGAATACACTCTCGCAGCTTATAATTAGCTCGGCAAAAACTGGCAGTATTTGCCGACCTAGTAGCGCTTCGATACAATCAAAATCAGCGACTGACTAAGCCGCGTGTTGGCAACCGCGAACAATCACTCATGTACAGATCCAGCAGGCATGACTATGACTAGAAGCCCCACACCGATCCTTTAAGTGAAAGTATCCCACAGACAACGTGCGACTGTTAGCAAAAACAGAAAGAGGCATTCAAGCACGTCTCGCCCCAATGAAGTGCCACCCATACACACAAAAGCGGCTCCCTGTAACAGAGAGCCGCTTGAAAAAATAATGATCGAGTGAATCACTCGAACCTCGTCAATCGAATTACCAAGCCTTCTTCTTATGGCGATTGGACTTCAAACGCTTGCGGCGTTTGTGGTTGTTCATCTTGAGACGACGCTTCTTTTTTAGGTTACCCATGGAAATTTTTGTGCTGTTTGATTTTAGAAAAAGGCTAAAAAGCCGAAGAAATGGACTGGTGTAAAGCGTTTTCTGCGATTTTGAGAATTCCGGAGCTAAGCCACAGTCGCCTGCGCTTTGGGGAGGGTCAACTGCATGCGTTGTAGCATGACTCGAAAATGACGCGGCAACTCTGCTCGCAGTGAAACCGCAGCAGTACCTTCGCCAGATGCGGGCAAAATAACTTCTCGCAAATGCAGCGCCAATCCATCCAATACGGGGAATTTAATCCCTGAAGTGCGTTTATTTGGTAACAGTTCACTCAGCAGAGGTGCCTCTGGCCCAGCATAGAGCATGTCGCCCATCACAGCTAAATCCTGCACCGCCGCATGTACACGCACTTGATGCGGGCGCAAGAATGTCGTCGTCGCCTCCCATAGCGCCCAGCCTGAGCTCGATTCGGACATCAACTTAAACTCAGTCGTCGACTTCTTACCCTTTGCGGTGGAAGGAATCATTTTCGGCTTAGTGTTATGCGGCAGTAACGGTGCATCTGCGACCAGCGCGCACACACCGCCCGCGGCCCTCGCCTTGGTGACAAAGAAAAAGCGATAACGCAGTTCGGCAGAGCCCACCAAGTTCTTTAGCTCAGTTAGGCTGTCACGAGTTTTAGCAAATAGCGCCACCCCTGAAATCGCAGGATCGAGATAATACGCTGAGCCAAACAGGGTCGCTCCACGCTTCACGAGCTCTGGCTTTTCAGCTTGAAGCTGCTTGTTAAGCGCCGCATCCATGTCCGCCACACCCGCATCCCAAGGATGCTCACGCATGCCGACTCCAATCGGCTTCTCGACAGCGAGCCAGCCATCCGACTCGCCAATCACAGGCATACGCAGCGGAGCCTCACCCAATAATCCTGGAGGGAATCCGATCGAATTCTGCTTACGTGTCTGACTCATAGTAACGATATTGGCCTAATGATACAAAATGCCCCCGGATCGACAAGCAATCCGAGGGCATATTAGAAAAAAGTAGTAAAATTACGCAGCTATCAACGCAGCACAACGCGCTTTGTGACGCGCAATCTTGTTGTGATGTACCAGGCCACTCTTACCAGCTTTATCAAGAGCAGAGATGTATTCCTTAGCAGCAACAACCAGGGCGTCTTGGTCTTTAGCTTCAACAGCGGATTGAATCTTCTTGGCAAGTGTCTTGAGGCGAGTCTTCACCTGACGATTACGAAGTGTGCGGGTCTCCGTTTTACGGATATATTTAAGTGCTGATTTAGTGTTAGCCATGTCTATAAAAAAGTTAAGAGGCGGAAAAGTGCGTACTAGAAAAAGAACTGTCAAGTGAGAAAAGCTCAGAAAACGGCTCATGGTTTAATTATACCTGCATGGTATGATTGAACTGTCCGACTCGCGCCACACCGACGTTCGATAACGTCAACTGGCACGATGCAGGACCTACCGGAGTACCCAAGGGCATAATAACGCTGCCGCGATCCCGATCGAAAGAACTGCCCAACTCTCCCATCTCAGGTCTAAAGCCACAGTCCTCAGCTCTCTTTCAAAAAGGTGTCGACCTCGGCGAGCTGTAAGCCGGATTTTGTCCGCCTCCCGCCGAAGCGTTTGGCTGTGCGTTCATTTATCTACCCCACCGAAGTGAAGTTCCCGCCGAAGCGAGATGCGACATACCCGGAATCATAGACGGGCCGCCAGATTCCCTATTTTGCCTTGCACCGGAATGGGTTTATCTAGCCTCCATTGTTACCTTTGGAGCGGTGAGCTCTTACCTCCCCTTTTCACCCTTACCTCAGGCAAGCCCGAGGCGGTTATTTTCTGTGACACTGTCCGTCACGCTCGGTTGCCCTCACGCGCCCCCGCTTTCACGGGGATTCCTGCCCTACGGTGTCCGGACTTTCCTCTCATCCCCGAAGGAACAAGCGAACGCCCACACGCCGAAGTCGACGGTGGCAACTTGCCCTGCCCATCGCGTAAGCGCAAGCGGTAAGTTGCAGCCGTTTTCTCTAGCGAACTTAACACTGCCATAATCCTGTCACGCTGCGGATAGATCGGTCAAAAGAAGTCCGTACGACACAAACAATTTGAAGTCGCTGATGTTTAGCGTCATCAACTCTGCCTTAGTATTGATTGCCACAGATGCGATCAAGCAATCGGCCGTCGAACCACGTCGCCGACCAGTCGCATTGTAAAGCTCAGCAGCCATTTCAGCGTTTCGGCGCTCCAATGCGATAATTCTGGATTCAATCACCCGCAAGGCGCGTGCCCGATCCTTATCGAGCAGCGGCCCTCGCACATACTCGTGCCAGGCGACCGAGCAAGTCGATGCCCGGGCTCCTCGTCGTAGCGACGCTTCAATTGCCTGAAACATCTTGTGATGAGGGTCACTCAGGGCAATCAGTGCATTGGTATCCAGTAAGAGTTGATACATTAAGACTCATCCCTCCAAGGATCTTTACGCGCTGAATCAGCTTGCTCGATTATAGCGTGCACCGCCTCCGACTGATGCAGCGGTTCGGAGCGAACTTCGTCAAAAACAGATAAGGGCCCAGAGCTTTTACCGTCACGAGAAGCATCCGCATCCAAAGCCAAACGCAAGCCCTCAGCCACATAGTCTTTGATTTTTCGACGCCTTAAAGCGGCGCGCGACTTAACCTCACGATACAAATCATCCGGCACTTCCAAAGTTGTTTTCATCCTTTCAATAAAACCAGATTTATGGGTTTTGTCAATTACGGAGACTTTTCATTTCGAATTTCGTTTTTAGGATCAAGTATAACCTGGTGCGCGAGCGTTAACATCCGCCTGCAATTTTAATCCAGCTCATCGTTCGCCAATAACTTTCAGCATCAATTGATCACCTGAGTCCGTCCCCACCTGAGCGAAATAACCTTTTTGCAACTTTACACAAAAAAGCCCGGAACGCATGACACGCCCCGGGCTTAAAACAAAACGATACTAAACCTGAAAAACTAGATGACTAGAACAGCATTTGCAGGCGCAGGCGGAATGCGTTCACTTCCAAGTCATCCTTACCATCAGCTTCGAAATTAGCGATTTCATAACCACCACTGAGCTTCAAGTCATTCCCATTAATGAAGTAGTTGAAGCCGAGGTAAACAGATTCACCCTCGTCATAACCCGAACCAGCATCAGAGCGGCGAACTAAATCATCCGCATCGAGCAGGTTGCCACAATCGGAATCAACAGTAGAGTAAGCAGCGACTACTTCCCACTTATCATTAATCTTATACGAAGGAGTTACCGTAAAACCAAAGACATTGATATCTTCCTCAGCGACCTTCTGCTCTTCGATAG
>JABJQI010000092.1 GCA_018663485.1 Opitutia bacterium | reverse complement strand
GCCCCGACGACCTGCTCGGCCACGCCACCATCCAGAGGGCGCTCGACAAGCACGCGATCAACGTCGCCACCGGCGAGCAGATCTCGAACAAGGTGATGCACAAGCAGTACCTCCAGGCCGGCGGCTGTGAGTCCTCCGCAACGCCCAGCCGCGGCAGAAGCCGTTGCAGCCTGCCTGGGCTTGCTGGCTGGCTTTGTCGGCCTCTTTTACGTGGCGCGGCAGTATCGCCCAGTCGAGTTGCAGCGACAAGCGATGTACTTGCAGCAGATCGAACTCAAACAAGAGCTCAAGGCGTTACAAAAAGAGTTAACCGGCATCGAACAAACCGATCTGCGCAGGCGTTATATGCTGTTTAATGACGCGTTCCTCAAGCCGGCCGACGCGCAGGCTGAAGCATTAAAAAGCCGCTTTGCACGAGCGTTCGAAGTTCATGGCTGGACCTTGCAAACAGCAGAGGTGGTCGAGCTCGAAACCACAACTGAGCAGGGTACAGAGTCTGATCCCACAGAAACACAGATTAAAGGCATCGTGCTTGATTTAAATGCCAGTGCGACTAATTCGCCACAAACCGATGAGGAGCCTTTTTTGCCACTGTATTCGGTGACTCAATGCTTGAACTACCTATGGAGCCGGCCGCCATTCAAAGAATATCAACAAATCAAACTCATTCGGGCAGATGACGGTTACGCATTGGAAGCCAGTCTATTCTTGCCCCTTCGCGACCTTGGGGGCACCGATGAACTTAGCTCGAATCGTCCGTAATGCGCCAGTATCTCAATAATCCTCGCTTTGTCTTGCCGCTCGCACTGTTCGCCTTGCTGTGGGCCGCGCACCGCTATGGTTTTTTAGACAATCTGCTGCCTGATTTCTCAAACCAGCCCCAATCTGTAGCCGCGACTCAAGTAATTATCGAAAAAGAGGCGATCGGATTAACCCCCAGCGGTCAGGTGATGCAGGGCTTAGTCCGCGACCAGTGGTTGCCGCGCAACTGGAGAAAGTCTAGCGCGATCAAAAATGAGCCTTTTGTCGCGAATTATAGCTTTGAGAAAGCCGAATTGCAGGAACAAAGCGCCGAGGTCGCAGTGGCCGAAGAGGTGGTGGTAGTCATCGACCCGGCTGCGCTAGACGAGCATATTGCCGAACACCTCGGCTTAGATGAGCTAGGCTTTTTCGTGCGCTTCGGTTCGATCAATAAGCGCGAGGGTGACTTACTGATGACGAAAGATGGGCGCGAGCTACAACTGGGGCAGATCAGCATCTCAGAGACGGTACGCAGCGAGGCGGAACATCAAGCCAGTGTTGCAGCCGCGCTATCCGGCATGCGCTTGTATGGTGTGATGGATGCGGTTGAGAATGAAGCATCCAGCGAACCTGTGGATGCTGCGGACAATGCAGGTGCATTAGAACTCACTGAAGATCCTGCAAATGTTGAGCAGGCGAATTCCGCCTTCATCGGTGGTGGGGTTCACCCCAATGGAATTTACCGACAAGGTGACATTATTTGCCAGAACCCGGTGTTAGGCTTATCCAAAGTCGAGGTAGTCCGCGTTGTGATCGTCGACCGCTACGCAAATCAATTCATACTCAAGTTAGATTAGAGGACGTCTATTTTATCGAAAACGCCGTCGTCGGAAAGTTTTCTGACGGGACAAGCTCGATTCGACTGTGGTCGGTCCATTTCTGAATCTAACATTTTTTAACAAACAATCCTAAGCTTGCCGCATAGCCATGGAGCAGCGTACGGTTTTGGCTGGTCGCGAATTCACCGTTGCAAAACAGTCCGACGATGGGGAGCTCGGAGAAAGTATCGTGGATGATCGCCACGTCGTGGTCGGGCACACCGTAGAGAGACGTGCCTCGGCCGATGCAGTCGCACAAGCAACTGCCGTAGATCGACCGCTCCGCGAGTTCTGCAGCTTTCTCTTTGAGGTGCATTTCGAAGTCGCTGGATGCGGAGTGAGCATCGCGGATTTGGAATTGTAAGTTTTGGCCGACCCTGAGCGGTGTGGCGATTGCGACCGCTCCAGTTTTAGGGTCGATGGCTGCAAGGTTGCGCACCAAAAAGTCGCCAACACTGAAGCTCGCTTGGTACTCATCCAGCACGAGTCCAATAAAGATGTTGCCGCGGGCTTTTTGCTGTTCCTTCTGCGACATGCCTTCGAGCGTGTCGCGTAGCACCTCGAGGATTGGGCGGTTGCCGATCTGGTGAATGACGTTGTCTTCGGCTTGGGTGATCGTCCACGGTGAGCCGACGGGGCGGCAACCTTGCGAGATCAGCGGTTCGATGGTCACGGCGCCCTCTAGGCCCAGCGCAACTGCGCCGTCGGTGTGCACTGCGCCGTTTAGGTAGAGCGCGGATTCGTTTGGATTCGAAGCAGCACAAGCAAATCCACCTATCGTGGTGCGATGTTCGGTGGCGTGGTCCCAGTCGGGCAACCATGCTTCGTTACCAATACTCTCGGAAGAGGCGAATAGGGTCCACGCATTGACGTTTGCAGGGTCTGGGCCAAGCGCGGTCCGAAATTGTGCGGCTCGATCCGCGGGCTCAAAGATTTCCAGTGGCAGATGAATCGCGCGCGCTTGCGTGTCCGGTAGGTGGTAGAGCGCGATGCAACAGCCCGCTTCGTTTTCGATCTCTTGGTTCCCCGCAATCAGACCATTGGCCGAGCAACCGATGATCGTCGGCACGTGTGCATAGATCTGCACGATTTCCATGATTTCTCTGGCGCGGCGACTGTAACCTGTGGTGGTGAACAGTTGCCCGAAGGTCACGGGGCCGGCGAGGGCCTCTTTTTGTGCTTTTGCCCAATCTTCAATCTCCACCTCGTTAAAAGGAAGAGTAAAGTATTTTACGACGCTGTGACCTGGGAGGACGGACATAAGGGAATGCGCACTGCATGAGCAGTAATTTTTTCAAGTATAGTGAAGATTGGTCTGTGTGACGATAAATTTTTTTCTGCGAAAGCGTGCAAATGGCAGGGCCGTAACGGAGTCTGGCAGCTTAGACCCGCCCAGGGACCACGGTCACTACTGTCAAGAATGTCTGCATCTGAGGCGAATTTAAATTGCCTCTGAGCTGTGGTGAACGGCACATCCCATGTGGTGCGCGCTAGTCCGCTAGGACCTTTGATAAGAGATTGATTTGTCCGGCCGTATCGCGCTTAATGATATTTTTATTGTATGACTATAGCGAAGCAACCGAAAGAGCGCATTAAGATATTGTTGTTCGAAAACAATTTGGCGGATGCGGATCACGTCGGTGAGTGCTTAGAGCAGTCTAATCTAAATCTTGAGATACTCGCGGTAAAGTCTCTGGCGGATGGGCTGCAGGCCTTGCAGGCGCAGGTGTTCGATCTCATTTTGCTTAACCTGTCATTGCCAGAAAGTTGTGGCATCGCGACCTTGCAAGCGGTGGTGGACATTATTCGGGATGAGGTGATTATCGTGCTGACTGGCGCGGATGATGAAGAGTTGTCACTCAAGGCCCTACAGCAAGGTGCGCAGGATTATTTGTTTAAAGACTGCTTAAGCGCTGAGGTGCTGCGTCGTTCGATTCGCTCTGCGCTCGGACGAGCCAATCGCTTGAACCGATTGGAAGCGCAGACTCGAGAGCTACAGCACAATGCTGAGCTATTGCGGCAAATATTTGATGCGAATACGGACGCCATGTTGATTTTGACTCAGGAGTACGAGATCAAGTGCTTAAATCCTGCGGCGGCTGAGCTCTTGGAGGCGGAGGCTGAGTCACTGCTTGGAGAAATATTTCCCTTTGAAGTCGAGCGAGGCAAGCGGCTTGAGCTGGAGATCGCAGGGCCCGACGAGAGCACACGCTTGATCGAGCTCAACGCGGTGGATTTGGTGGGCAAGAGTGACAGTGGGCTGTTGGTGATTTTGCGAGATGTGACCCTACACCGTACTGCGGAGTTGGATTTGCAACAAGAGAAGGAGTGTCTTGCAGTGACTTTGGACTCGATTGCAGACGCTGTGATTGCAGTGAAGCCAAATAGCGAGATTGAGCGCATGAACCAAGCAGCCGTGAAGTTGATTGGCATGAGTTTGAAAAGTGCGCGCAGTCAGCGTTTGGGCGATGTGCTAAAGTTGCGACATCCGCACACAGGTAAGTTAATCACAGATCCCGTCAGCGTGTTTATTTCCAAAGAGATCGCGCCGGAGTTGGGTATTTCTTTAGAGACCGATGACGGCGCCGAAATTTTGGTCACGGTCGAGATGCGTTGCCACCTCGAGGGCGATCCGAGCCATCATGGCTGCGTGTTTGTGCTGCGCGATGTGACGTCGCACCAGAGCACAGAGGAAGAGCTCTTCCAGACGGAGAAACTGCATTCGATTAGTTTATTAGCCGGAGGTATTGCGCATGACTTGAATAATATTCTGACTGCTGTGTTGGGGAATATTTCGATGGTGCGCATGGAGATGGATGAGGCGGACGTTAGTTCGAAGAAACTGCTTTTAGCGGAGAAGGCGGCACTACAGGCGACTTCTTTGACTCAGCAATTGCTGAGCTTTTCGAAAGGCGGCTCGCCGCTGCTGGAGTCCACCACCATCGACCAATTGGTAGAGGATAGTGCGCAGTTAATTCTTCGTGGTTCGAATGTAAAATACGAGGTGCATAAGGATGATAATTTATGGTCGGTTGATGCCGATCAGGGGCAGATCAGTCAGGTCGTCAATAACCTGATCATCAATGCTGACCAAGCAATGCCCGAGGGCGGCATCATTCGCTTAGATTTAACTTGTGAGCATGTCAGCAATGGAAAAATTCCTTCGCTGGCGTCGGGTGACTATGTGTGCATCGCGGTGCAGGACCATGGGGGTGGTATCACGCCAGATAATTTGAAGCGCATCTTCGACCCGTATTTTACCACGAAGCAGAATGGCAATGGCCTAGGCTTGGCGTCGTCCTATTCAATTATAAAGAGCCACCACGGCCTGATGACTGTAGAATCGGTGGTATCCGCGGGCTCCACATTTAAGGTCTATTTGCCAAAAACGGCAAAAGTTGCCGCGTCGACGCCAGCCGCGACGCTGGAGGATAATACAATCTACCCCGGGCATGGCCGTATTCTGGTCATGGATGACATGGAGGCGATGATGATGGTGGCGGGCGAGATTTTGCAAGTACTTGGCTATGAGGTTGAGTACTCGACCAATGGCGACGAAGCCATCGAAGCGTACAAAAACGCCAAAGAGACGGGTAAGCCATTTGATGCGGTGGTGTTTGATTTAACCGTGCCTGGCGGGATGGGCGGCGAAGAAGCGTGTCGGATCTTATCCGAGTATGACCCTGGACTGATCGCAGTGGCATCGAGTGGCTACACTACCTCGAATGTGATGTCTGAGTATGAAGCAGCAGGATTTAAAGCTGTCGTGCCCAAACCATATCGAATCAAGGATATGAGTGCTGCTTTGCATCGTATCTTAAAATAGCGCTACGAGACTGCTGAGGCAGTCGTAGTCGCGTCGTGCCGCTTGTTCGTCGATCGCGTCGTGCGCATTTAATTACTCGGTCATACTGTAGCGCAGTATGCCGTGGTTAGGTGTTGAGGTCTTTTTCATCTTAGAGTCAGTTGTGATTCAATCTTGCAGGAGCAATCCAGCTATTCTTTAGTTGAGTCATGTGAAGCTTGATCGGATTCAAACTCGTTACTTCCTGCTGATAGAAATGCCCCTCAAAAAACTAGACACTAGCACGCAGTTGGATTCCGAAATGCGTCGATCATTGTTACGTGTACTGTGGCGAAGTCGATTGGGCGATTTACGAGAGCAAAGCTTGATCCGTCAGGGCAAGGGCTGGTTCCATATTTCTGGCATGGGTCATGAGGCGCTCGCAGGCATCGCAATTCATCTTGAAGCAGATGATTACGCGTTCCCATATTATCGCGATCGAGCTTTCTGTACTCAACGTGGCCTCAGCGATTTCGATCTAGCACTCGCGTTTTATGCGAAGCGTGATTCTTCTAGCGGTGGTCGGCAATTGACCGGACATTTCAGCGACCGCTCGCTCAATATTTGGAGTCATCCTTCGCCAGTGGGCGTGCATCTATTGCCTGCCTGTGGCGCGGCTTGGGGCATGCAATTGGATGGCAAACCAAATGTGGTGTATGCCTCGCTGGGGGAAGCGTCAGCGCGGCAGGGGGATTTTTATGAAGCGGTCTGTTTTGCGAAAGAGCGGCAGCTGCCGATGGTTTTTGTGGTGCAGGATAACCGTATTGCGATCAGTACATCGACCACGCGCACAAATCCCATTGCACTCGGGGTATTGGATCGCAGTGAATGGATACGAGTCGATGGCAGTGATGTCGAAGCAGTGGCAGCGGCGGGGCGCATTGCCGTGCAACAAGCGCGTGCGGGGCAAGGGCCCGCGTTTATCTGGTGCGATGTAGAGCGTTTCTCGAATCACTCTAGTGCGGATGATCAGCGGATGTATCGTGCTGCGGATGAGCTGGAAGCCATGCAACAGCGTGACCCGATCAAACAATTTCAGCGTCAACTCATCGCGGATGGGCTACTAACCGAGGCTGAGGCGACTGCGCAGGAAGAGGCGCTGCGCGAAGAGGTCCGTGCCGCGTATCGTAAGGCGAGTTCTCAGGGAGATCCATTGGCCGAAGAGTGCGGGCTGCATTTGACCGGAGCCGTGACTCCTGCGCCGCCAGCGAAGATCAAACTCGAGAAGTCCTGCCGCATGCTCGATGCGGTGAATCGCACCTTTCACGCCGCATTGGATCAACTGCCAGAAGTGGTGTTTTTTGGTCAAGACATCGCCGATCCGAAAGGCGGCGTGTTTAACCTGACCAAAGGCCTCTCGAGTAAAGATCCTAAGCGTGCAGTCAATTCGCCGTTGGCAGAGTCTACGATCATGGGGGTCTCCGTTGGCTTGGCGTCTTATGGTAAGCTGCCGTGTTTTGAGATTCAATTCGTTGATTTTATTTATCCCGGTTGGAATCAGCTGGTGTCCAATATGGCGACGCTACGCTGGCGTAGTTTCGGCCAATGGCAATGCCCGCTGGTGATCTATGCGCCTTGCGGGGGGTATTTGCCGGGTGGTGCCTTGTGGCATAGTCAAGCAGGGGAGGCGTCGTTCGCGCGCGTTCCAGGCATTCGGGTGGTCGTGCCATCCACCCCTGGCGATGCGGCTGGCCTGTTCTGGACAGCGCTGCACGGCGAAGACCCCACCATTATTCTCCTGCCCAAGCATCTCATGTGGGCCGAGTTGCCTGCGCCGACGGCGGTCGAGGCGATTCCGCTCGGCCAAGCGCGTCTGATACGATCTGGTAGCCTGCTCACATTAGTGACTTGGGGGAATTGCGTTGAGCTCGTCGAGCAGACCTTAGAGTCGATGGGCGCGGAGCTAGATATTGAGCTCATCGATCTGCGCTCGATTGCGCCTTGGGATAAAGAGGCAGTCGCGACATCTCTGGGTAAAACTGGGCGACTGTTGATCGTGCAGGAAGATAATATTAGCGCCAGCGTTGGCCAAATGATCGTCGCTGAGATGTGTGGCGATCGCGACGTGCTCCGGGGCTTGAAAACGCCTCCGGTCATCGTTTCCAAGGATGACGTGCATGTTGGCTTTAACCCGATTTATGAATTTGCGGCACTGCCAGACCAAGCGCGTATCACTGCAGCACTAGAACGTTTGCTGTCGACGACGCTAGAAGCCTCGCTTCAACTTGATGCGACATCGGCATCAACCCCTATCCAAGACCCTATGATTGCAGAATCGAACCAAGCTCCACGTGCGACTAAAATGATTACTGTGCCGATCCTCGGTGAAGGTATACGAGTTGCACGTGTCGTTTCGATATTGAAGCATGCGGGGGATGAGGTGAAGGCCGATGATGCGCTTTGCGAGGTGGAAACCGATAAGGCGGTCTTCCCGATTGAGTGCGATGAGGATGGTGTGCTTGGCGAGTGGCAAATAGCTGAAGGAGATGAAGTTGCAGTGGGGCAGGAACTAATCGCACTGACCATGTCGGGCGCTGTCGCTGAGGCAGCTAACGCTAAACGGCCACCAGCTGTATCTGAGTCAGTCGCTTATGGTGCGCTTAAGAAAACTGCGGGTCTCTCGCTCGAAGCGATCAAGTCTTTGCAGGGCATCATCCCCGCCACGATCGAGATGGATTGTCGCTGGGAGAATGTTAGCGCAGCACGATTGCGTAGTAAGGAAACCAGTGGGAGCACGCTTTCGACTGCGACCATGACGGCATGGGCAGTCGCCGAGGCAATGCGTAAGCATGAACGCTTCGCGTCCGTCATCCGTGGTGAAGAGCTGGTCTATGATCCGGATCGTTTTGACTTAGGCATGGCAGTGGCACTTCCTGGAGATGTGCTGGAAACTGCAGTCGTCAAGCAGGTCAACGCCATGGAGTGGGCAGAGTTTTCGGACGTATTCAATAATTCAGTACGACGCACGCGCCATGGTGAGGTCGATTCAAAGAATCGCGTGTCGTTGTCGATTTCAAGTATGGGTGCTTACAATGTTCGTTCCGCGATCCCGATTGTAGTGCCACCCTCGGTTGCGACGATTTTTATCGGTGCGCCTTACACCTTGCCCGCTCCGAACTCAAAAGATGGAGCGACGATCGAAGTCGCCTCACTAGTGCTGACCTTTGACCATCGTTGGATTAACGGGGTCGGCGCTGCGGCATTTTTATCCGATGTGCGCAAAGGCATCGAGCGCTTCGATCTGGTCTAGGCCAACTGTGCCCAAAGGCCTCGCATCTTTGAGTTTGCTTATGATTGAGGGATTACCGCGCGCTGGTGTTGTTGCGTGCTGCACTTAATCGGTCCTTGCCGATGTTGATGGCGGTGCTGCAGCCCAGGGGGTGTACGGCAACCATCTGCCTTGTTGGCAGCTCGTGTCAGCTAGTGGTCGGGCAGTGTATCATTTTATCTGCGTATTTTGCGAAACGGGTGCCTGAGCCAACAATGATAAAGTTATTTAACAAAAATCGACTTTTCTGTGCGGTTCTTTTTTGCCATCTGAGCCTGATGGCGCTTTTGTTCGTAGGCTGATTTTAAATTCCTCGTGGTGAGGAGGCTTAATTTTATACAATGCGTCTACACAACTTATTCTTATCACTCTGTATGTGCGCTGTGGTGGCGACAGTTTCGGCGCAGTCGAGTCGGCCAGGTGCATGGCGGGTAGACTATTTGCCCGGCTCGAGTCGCTTGTCTTTGGAGTCGCTGCGCACCCTAGTTGTGCCTGCTAAGCCTGGAGCTTCGTTGTCGGCGGCGGTGGAAGATTTGCGTCACGTATTTGAGCGGCGCACGGGAGTCGCACTGCAGGTACAGACGGCCGGTACGAATAGTCCGAAGTACGCGCTTTACCTGGGTAATTCTGGCGGCCGCCGCAGCCAGCTGGAGAATGATGCATTTACGATTCACCGCCAAGGCACTCGGGTGTTTGTCGCGGGTGATGGCGAGCGCGGGGTGTTGAATGGAGTGTATGCGCTGTGCACGGAGCTTCTCGGCGCACGCTGGTATTGGGCGGGTGACTTAGGCTTAGAGTTGATTGGTGAGCCGCGCGACAAATTTCCAGAAGGTCGCTGGCACGAAGAACCGGCGTATGTGATGCGCACCTTCTATCCGATGAATGGCGAGTTCGGCCGACGCAACCGACTCGTGCGCCGTTTTCAATTTAATCATGCCTTGGCGAAGGTGTTCACGCCTGCACTCTATGAGGCAGAGCCGGAGGTCTTCTCCGAAGTCTATGGGCGCCGACGCAAGCCGAAGGGCAGCGGCGGCTACGATCCACAGCCTGACTTCACCGAACCGCGAGCGGTCGAGCTGGCGGTTGAGGCGGCATTGGCAGCATTTGAGAAAAATCCCGAGGCACGGAGTTTTTCGCTGTCGATTAATGATAATGCATTGTTTGATGATTCTGAGGCAACGCGTCGGGTTATTGAGCCAGTAGAATATTTTCGTGGGAAGCCGAACTATACGGATTTGGTGTTTGGTTTTATGAATCAAGTCGCGGCGCGGGTATTTGAGGAGGGCGGCGCATGGACGACGCCTTCCGGGGAGCCACGTTATTTAACGGCTTTGGCATATTACTGGACGGAACAGTCGCCATCGTTTCCGCTCCATCCTAGAGTGATGCCGGTGCTGACTTCGGATCGGGCGCAGTGGCATGATCCTGAATATCGGGCGCAGGATAAGGCCTTGATTCAACGCTGGGCAGATTCAGGTGCGGAACGAATCGCGACTTGGGATTATTATTTCGGCGCACCGTATGTGTATCCTCGGCAATTCAATCAGTGGATCTCAGAGAGCTTAAAATATATGAGTGCCAACGGCATCTCCGTATTCTTCTCTCAATTGCCTTCGTCGTGGGGCTTGGATGGGTGTAAGGCGTGGTTAGCGGCGCAGTTATTGTGGAACCCTGATCAAGATGCCGCCGCGCTGCTAGATGAATATTATTCGCACTTTTTCGGTGCGGCTGCCGTGCCATTGCGAGCGTTCTACCAGCAAGCTGAGGCGCATCGCAATGCCAACGAGGGCAAGGCGGAATGGATTAAGTTCTATGAAGACGAATTTGGCATCGAGCTGTTTGATTCCGCGCGACTCGATGAGCTGCGCGGATTGATCGAGTCGGGCAAAGCGCTGTTGGCCGATGATCCACGCCGCTTGGCGCGGGTCGAGGTGGTGTCGGAAGCGTTTCGCATGACCGAGTTATTTGCGCAGTATCATGCGACCCGCACAGGCCTCGTTGCGAATGGCTTGGATGTTTTGTCTGAGCGGTATGAGGGGCAACCGAGTGCTTTGGTGAAGCAACTGAACGATTTTATCGCTGCGCGCGCGGCCTTTGATACGTTTAGCCAACAGTTGCTGAAAGATCCAATCCATGCCCGTCTGAAGTCGTTTACAAAATACTCAAAGCTAGATCCAGTTGCATTTGCTTTGGCTGCGATGGTACAGGCTGGAGTTGAGATTCCGGTGGACGATTATCTGGAGTATGCGGCTGTCGCTGAAGTTGCTCAGCGATGGGGGGCGGATGCCGGAGTGTTTCACTCTAAGTTGTCGAATGTCGATTTAGTGCACGAGGCGGACGCGCTGAAGGCGCGCAACTTCCTTGGGCCAGATTTGCCAAAGGTATCTGGCTGGCATTTTGATTTTCGCCCTGCCGAGCATTTAGAGCTTGGTCCCGCCAGTGCCGAACAGGGGATTCGCGTTACGGGTGCGGATGTGTTTTCGGTCTTTCGAGATATTCCAGTCATCTCTGGGCAGTGCTATCTGTTAGATGCCAGCATGGCCTATCAGATTAGTCCGGACAATCGTTCGCAAGTGAAGTTGTCATGGACGGACCGAAATGGTGATGTGCTGCGGCGAGAGATCCTGTTCCGCTGCCCGACGGGGAGTTCGGATGGGCAGCGACGTGTGGTATTACCAATCCGCGCGCCAGAACAAGCGTATACGATGCGGCTGCGTTTTTTCATCTCGCGGCAATACGAGGGAGACTTTTTAGATCTTCACCGTGTGGACTTCGGTTTAATCGCGAAGTGATCGGATCGGGCTGTTAAGCTTTGCGCGCAACCCAGAGGATCGGTGGCACGCGGCGACCTGTGACGATGGGCTCGTGGCTTTTCACTGTCCAGCCACGCTCCTGAATTGTCTGCATCCAGTCCGCGACTTGGGTGGCTTCAGTCTGGCCGCCGTCGTGTCCGCGGTAGGCGACGACGAGTAGTAGTCCATCTGACTTGAGTAAGTCAGAGGCTGCCCGCAGTGCGCCCAGAGTGGATTCAGGTTCGGTCTGGATGGTTTTGTCGCTGCCAGGGAGGTAGCCTAGGTTGAAAGTAATCGCGCTCATTGTCTGCGCGTATGTCGAGCAAAGCGATGCGAGTGCTTGCGAATGGTCTGCCACCAGAAGGTCGGCTTGAACGAGGCAATCGGCCGCTTTAAGTCGTGTGCGCGTGGTATCGATCGCAGAGGCCTGAATATCGATGGCGATGATACGGCCTTCGGGGCCGACCAGTGTGGCCATCACTGTGCTGTCGTAGCCGTTGCCAGCGGTGGCATCGAGGGCATGGTCGCCTGGCTTGAGTTGTTGGCTGAGGTGATCGTGAACTAGATCAGTGAGTTGCATCGGTATTAGGAGGCTGAGTGATGGTGTCGAGGAAGCGTGCAATGTCGATTTCGGGATCGAGCGTTTCGCCCCCAAGTAGGTGGGCTAAGAATTGACGGATCAATTCTGGGGCGAGTGAGGCGCCTTTGGAGCCGAGCCCATTAAAAATATGCAGTCCGGCTTCGGATGGATGGTCGCCGATGAAGGGGCGGATGTCTTTAGTGGAGGGGCGCAGGCCGGCGTAGTGCTGTTTGACCGTGAGCGCGTGTAGTGGGGCGATGAAGGAGCGGGCGGCATCAAGTAGTTCGCGCGCGCCAGCCTCGGTCGGTTCGGGCGAGGCGTCGTCGCTGTCAAAGGTCGCACCAAGGCGAAAGGTATGATCGCCGTAGGGCAGCAGCCACTTACGATGGTGGTAGATCGCGCGCGGCAGATCGAGTGTGGGGCACTCGAGTATTAGGGTTTCGCCTTTGGCTGGGGTCAGCGGTAGCCAGTTGAACCATGGATTGGCCTGCATGCCGACGCCTTCACTAAAAATAATGTGATCCGCTTGCAGGTCGTGGTAGCTCCATTGTGAGTCATGCCGGGCTAAGTCGGCGTGTCTGAAGGTCTCGTCGCGGAAGATGCCTGCTTGGATGAAATGTTCACGCAGCGTTTGTAGGAGTAGCGGCAAATGAACGTAGGCGGCTTGTTTGATGTGAAAGCTGCCATGTGTGTCTTCGAAAGAATCGGGGCCGTCGCCCTCGGGAATGGGGTCGCCAAGCACATTGGCGTAACGTGGATTGCGCATGCGTCTGCCCATGCGCTTAACATCGGTACTATTTCGGCAATAGCGGATGAGGGGAACCGGGTGGTACAGTTCGACATCGAACTGTTGCTCCAGCTCGCGGTAAGTGGCAGCAGCCTGCGAGATCAGTAGATCGAAGTTCCAACTCTTGGTCATCCAGCGACCGGTGACGGGATTGATGATGCCGCCTGCGACTTGCGAGGCGTTGGGCAGTGTGGTGCTGCCGATGAGTGTCACGAGTTGCCCCGCTTGTTCCAATCGCCATGCAAGCAGGCAACCCGCGAGGCCCGCGCCGACCACAATATGTTTTTGGATCCTCATGATTGACCTCTTACAAAGCGTATATACTGAAAAACTGGAAAGCTAAAAAGCAGCGCTGTGCGATTTCTATCTGATTTCTTGCTAACAATGCCCAATTCGCTACTGATTAAGGGGTGAATCTTTTTCATCGTATGCGTCGGTGTCGTTGGGGGCTAAAGTGGCGTCGTTTGCCTGAAGAGAGCACGCGGGCGCAGCGAGGTGCCTTTGGTGAAGACCTCGCTGCGGATCATTGTCGAGGTGTGCTGGGTTATCGTGAAATCGTTCGAAACTGGCGCTACGGGCGTGATGAGATCGATCTTATTTGCCTGGATGGTGAAGTGTTGGTCTTTGTTGAAGTGCGTGCGCGCTCGGAAGCGGCCTTAGTTTCTGGATTTTATTCGGTGGGCCGGCATAAAAAAGAAGTTTTGAGACGCGGTTGTGGAAATTATTTGAAGCAGTTGAAAAACCCGCCAAAGCACTTCCGCTTTGACATTATAGACGTCTCGATTTGCAAAGGAGGGCGTGGAGAGTTGCGTCATTACCGAAATGTGCCTCTTTTCCATAAACATTTTTCAGTCCAACGCCAATAGTCATGACGAACGAAACAAACGAATCCAGACACCCTTTTCTAAAAGGCTTGAGTAAGCATCGAGGCGCACCACCCACAGTAGTGGTTATTTTTGGTGCCTCTGGGGACTTGACTGCGCGTAAATTGGTGCCTGCTATTTTCAATCTCGGGGTGGATAATTTGCTGCCTGGCGAGTTTCACTTGATTGGTTTCGGACGTAAGCCGATGGAGGATGAACAGTTCCGTGAGATTATGGATGAGGCCATTGGTGAGCATTCGCGTCGACCTCTTAATCAAGAGATCTGGGAGCGTGTGCGCCAGAATATGACGTATCATGCCGGTGGATACGATGATGGCGCAGCCTTTGCTTCGCTTGCGAAAAAGATCGATAAGATCGAGGCTGAGCTTGGCCGAGATGTGCAACGACTGTTCTATATTTCGACGCCACCGAGCGTGTTTCAGCCGATTGTTGAGAACCTCGGCAGTAGTGGCATGGCGCAGGCGCATGTCGGCACGAAGTTGGCCTCGAAGGTGATCATTGAGAAACCATTCGGCCGCGACCTTGTATCGGCACGGGCTTTAAACTCGACGCTCAATAGTGTGTTTGAAGAGCCCCAGATCTATCGAATTGACCACTATCTTGGCAAGGAGACGGTACAGGATTTGTTAGTGCAGCGTTTTGCAAATTCGATTTTTGAACCGATGTGGAACCGTGGGCACGTCGATTGCGTGCAGATCACAGTTGCAGAGAATCTAGGTGTCGGCACGCGTGGCGGTTATTACGATACTAGTGGCGCGCTACGCGACATGATTCAGAACCATACGATGCAACTCGTCGCGCTGACCGCGATGGAGCCACCCGTCTCACTCGATCCAGAGTCGATTCGTGATGAAAAGGTTAAAGTGTTGAAGGCGATTCAACCGTTGGAGCTGAAGGAAGATGGCGGGGATGTCGTTCGCGGCCGCTACACGGAAGGCTTGGTCAATGGTGAACCAGTCGAGAGCTACATGGATGCACCGGGTATTCCGGCGGATTCATCCACCGAGACTTACGCGGCCTTGCGCTTGTCGATTAACAATTGGCGCTGGCAGGGTGTGCCGTTCTACATTCGTTCGGGTAAACGGATGGCGCGACGTGCCAGCGAGATTGCGATTCAGTTCAAACGTCCTCCGGGCATTCTCTTTTCGGAGGGTAAAAAATTCGACGTGGCGCAAAATACAATGGTGATTCGTATCCAACCAGACGAAGGTGTGACCTTGATCATGAATTCAAAGGTTCCTGGCTTGGAAACACGTACGCAGCCAGTCAAGATGCACTTCCGTTATGCGACCACTTTTGGCTCCAATACTCCTGAAGCTTATGAGCGGTTGATTCTCGATGCACTGATCGGCGATAGCACACTTTTCATTCGTGGCGATGAGACGGAGGCTTCTTGGAATTTGGTGACGCCTATTTTAGAGCACTGGGAAAAGTGCGGTCAAAGTGGGCTCGCAGAGTATGCGTCAGGTTCATGGGGCCCCGTCGAGAGTGAGCGCTTGCTTCAAGAAAAAGGCCATCAATGGCGCCGCTCGGGTTCGTAGTCATTCGCACCAGAACTGACTTTCAGTGTTCAAAACATTTTATTATGGCCGATTTAATTAATGCCCTTCCAGGTGTCGAACTTCCTGTTCGCGAGGTAACCAGTCGGCTCGCTTCGATGTGGGACTCTGAGCCTTCCACTGACCATCTGGAGTCGCGCGCCTCGCAGATGAATGTAGTGCTGCACTTCGGCCTAGAAGTGACTGCAGAAGAGGCGCGAGAGCGCTTTGATGCGCTGATCCGCTTCGCGCAGCGCTACCCGAGCCGAATTATTGTGCTATGCCCGACGCGTGCGGATCTAGAGGGTGGGATGGAGAGTAAGCTCTTCAGCCAATGTTATATTGGTGATTCGCACCGTGAGATGTGCTGCTGTGAAGCCTTGATGCTGCGTTATAAGTCGGAGGATTTTGGCTATTTGGCCAATCAAGTGTCGATCTGGCTGGAGGGCGATTTACCGACGTATCACTGGTTCAGTGGCGTCCCAGCGAAGCGAATCGAGACTTATTTTGATAACTTATTACTGGGCGTGCGTCGTTGTGTTTACGATAGTTCAGTTGAATTGGAGGATTTATCGAACTTGAATTGGCCAGACCCGAGCCGTGTGGGCGATTTGGCCAAGGCGCGGTTACTGCCAGCTCGGCAGGCGATCGGCCAGTTTATGAGTGGCTATTCGATCGAGAGCCTGTGCGATGGCCTGCAGGCGGTTCGTGTGCGACACTGCGCATCGATGCCAGGAGAAGGGCGCGGCCTGCTGGAATGGGTGCAGTCGTGTTTCTCTGATTGTGAAGTGAGCAAGTCGCGAGTAACCGCTGGCACAGAGTTCTCACTAGTCGAATTAGAGCCGTCGGACCTGTGTGCGTTGGAGCTCGAATTTGTCTACAATGACGAGCGATATTTGAAATGCCGCAAGTTTAAGGACGGCGCACGTGGGGAAATCCACGCCTCCCTAGGGAAAGGTGAGGCGGAGATTCACACTCGAGTGAAGCCCATGGCGACCGAACAAGCACTGGCAGAAGCCTTCTTCTTTTGATTGGACGATTCGCGCTTCAGTGCGACTTACTTGTCGAGCTCATCGAGGGCTGCGAGCACATCGTCAGCCTGATTCGCGGTCGCAGCTTTCAAATCGAGCCATACTAGTTTGCCGTCCTTAAAGATATAGGCTTGGCGACTCCAACGGCTCTTATCAAATGCGGTACTCACCGCTTTGTCGGTATCGGCAATTAGCGTAAACGGAAGCTGGTATTTGTTGCGAAACGCCGCTTGTGTCTTGGCGGTGTCTGCGGAGATACCAAATATGGTGACGCCGCGTTGTTGCAGCACTTCCCAGGAATCGCGGAGACTGCAGGCTTGCTTGGTACAACCGGGCGTCATCGCCTTGGGGTAAAAGAAGACTACGCTAGTGCCTGTGTTGAATGCAGCTCCCAGATCGATCGTGTTGCCGGTGTGGTCGATGGCGGAAATTTGTGGTGCATCACTGCCGACTGTTAGTCCAGCGGAGAGCATGTTGGAGAATAGAGAAAAAATCATAAGCGTAATAAGAGTAAGTTTCATGCGCTAGTAATCGCATATTAGTCTAAGACCTTACAGCTGAATGGCTGAACCCGACGATTAAGACCTGTTGTTCCCTACCGACCGCACGGTGGAAACGCGTGTCACGTCGGCCGACTGCTGAGTGGTGTGTTCCAAGCGACTGGCGAGCGTCTTAAAGATTATGATCGCGATCTAGGGAGATTCACAAATCACGTTTTCCATGCCATCGTAGTCATATTTTATGACGGTAATCGAAGTGCGGGCTTTGACGGAGCAGGTTCTCAACCAACATAGGCACAGCGCCAATGCGCACGTATGCGAAGGTCGTCACTGCCTAAACATCTGTTCAGATTGGTCTTTTTATACGGAGTCTTTGAGCTGGTCCGCCTCGTCTTTTTTAGGGGCATTGTCGATCAGTTCGACTTTTGCGCTGTCAATGGCACTCTGAATTTCTTTGAGTTTCGCCTCGCTTAGGCCGCTTGGCTCCTCTCCGCTCTTTGCAATCAACTCATAGCGATTGGCAGTCGCATCGCCACGCACGGACAGTGCGATGGTGAGCGCTTTGTCGAGTTGGCTCTTGGCTTCTTCGTTGAGATACCAAAGTTGGCGGTGAATCGCGCCTGTGGCAATGCTGTGGTCGATGATTGACGTCCATTGGGCTGTCGCTCTGGCATCCATGTTAGACTGCCCAGAGATGTAGATGCTCAGAGGTAGTTGTAGTTCGCTGGCAATCGCGTGGGCCCGCATGTTGCTAGCCCCATAGCGTGCGCCAGTTTCGAAGACTGCAATCGCAGCGAAGACTAATGCCAGTGGTAAGAGCAAGCTGCTTATTTTATCCATCATAATTGTGGGGATGATTACCCCTCTATTCAACCTTACGTAGCTGAATCGTGTCGACGATCTTTTTGCCCGCGATCACATTGGTAATGACAACCATTGGGGCGCCTTTTTTCGCCCAATTGCGCGCTTCCAAAGCTTTAAAGGCATTTTGAATGGTACGTTCTGGGTCGTTGTTGTCGAATTCCATGAAAAATGGCTCAATTCCGCGCATGATCAGCAGCTGACCGAAAACATCGTGGTTATCGGTAAATGCATAAACGGGCACGTTCGGTCGAAGTGAGGAGAGCTTTTGCGCCAGCAGGCCGCGCCGCGTGAATACCACGACGCCGGCGTCCTCGAGCTCCGAGGCGAGATAGGCCGCGGAACGCAGCATTTTTGATTTCGGCTGCTTGAGCACTAAGTCTTCGCGTAGCACAGGGCCGTCTTCACTTTCCATACGCTTGGCAATACGATTGATCGTCTCAACGCATTCCACTGGATATTTGCCGACGGTGGTCTCGCCAGAAAGCATGACGCAATCGGCTTCTTCGCGAATTGCATTAGCAATGTCAGTGACTTCAGCACGCGTCGGGATTGGTGAGTCGATCATCGATTCGAGCATGTGGGTCGCGACAATCACAGGTGTTGTATTTTGAATGCAGGCGTCGATTGCGCGTGACTGAATCAAAGGCAAATCTTCGAACGGGCATTCGATGCCAAGATCGCCGCGGGCAATCATTAAGCCATCTGAAGCTTTGATAATACCCTCGAGATTTCGGATCGCCTGTTGATCTTCGATTTTCGCAATAACTTGAGCTGGCGAGCCCTTGCTCGATAGGTAGCGATGGAAGATGTCGAGGTCGCCTGGTTCGCGTACGAATGACAACGCGAAAAATTCGATACCTTCTTCGATACCCACATCGACATCGCCTTGATCCTTTTGAGTCAAGGCTGGGAGGTTGACGCGGACGCCGGGTAAATTAATGTGCCTACGGTTGCCGAGTGGGCCAGGTATAATGACTTCGCAACGTACGCGTTGATCTTCGATATTAACAACGAGGAGCCGCATCAGGCCGCTGTCGACGAGCACGGTTTCGCCGACTTTGATGTCCTGAGCGAAGCCCGGGTAGTTGACGTCAACACGGCGGATGCCGTCTTCGCCTAGGCTGCCTATGCCTTCGCCAAAGGTGAAATCGATCGTTTCGCCTTTTTCCAATTCGAAAGTCTCAGGCACATCACCAGTGCGGATTTCTGGTCCTTTGACGTCCATCATGATTGCGATTTGACGCCCCACACGATCGCAGACCTTGCGTACGCGACGGATGATTTCGCGCGACCAAGCATGGTCGGCATGCGCCATGTTGATGCGGCAGATATCGACACCAGCGTGGATGAGTCGTTCTAGGGTCTCCTCATCTTGTGTGGCTGGGCCTACTGTGAAAATGATTTTCGTTTTGCGATAAGGGTTTTTCATGTGATCTGGTAACTTATTAATTTCATTAGGATTTGGTGATGGGGGCAGCGTCAAATTTAGGGTCGACCACCTTGATGGTAAAGGTGCTAGCGTTGCCGGAGAGGTCTGCAAACTTATTTTGTACCAGTTCGACTGTGTTGCAGTCCTTGCTGAGATGGGCGAGATAGACTTCGCGCACTTCTGAGCTGCCGTTTAATGCACTGAGGGCCTGGTAGCAAGCGTCGTTGGAGAGGTGGCCGTGGCGACCTCGTATGCGTTGCTTGAGTGACCAGGGGCGCCGGTTGTCACTTTCTAGTAACTTTTCGTCGTAATTGGCCTCGAGGACTAGGGTCTGTACTAATTTAATGTGCTCTTTAATGTGCTCGGGCACATACCCTAAGTCGGTAACCCATGCGAGGCTTTGGCGTGGCGAAATTAGATCATCCACTTCGCCCCAGTGGAAGGTGAAGCCGACAGGATCGTAGGCATCATGCGGGACTGAGAACGAGCGCACCTCAATGTCCCGAAATTTAAAGCCAGTACCTGTCTGAAAGACCTGCCAGTTGACTTTTTTGACAAGTTTGCCCTGCACCGCGTCGGCGGTATCTCGATTGGCAAAGACAGGTAAGTCGGCTCGTTTGGCGAGGCCGCGAATACCTTGAGCGTGGTCGGAGTGCTCGTGAGTTAGGAACACCGCGTCGATGGTATCGATCGATTCACCGACGGTTTCGAGCATTAGTCCGATGCGCTTGCCGGAAAATCCGGCATCAACCAGAATTTTGCTATTGCCGGTGCGCAGTAGAGCACAATTGCCATTACTGCTGGAACCTAAAATCTTAAAATCGGACAACATGTGCGCAGAGACTTAGCACGCTTAGCAAGTTCGGCAAAGTCTTTTTCCGAACTTGCCAAATCGGACAATACCGCTTTACCTACATCGCTCTTACAATGATAGACGTAGGCTTGCGGCCCTAGTCATTCTCTGACAGCTTGTTATGAGAGTGTCGGTCACAAGTCTGTGGGCGATCCATCGAAGCATGAAAAATAAAAAAAGCATTCCAGTGCAGGACCAACTGACTGCCGCCGCGGCGAAGCCAGTGAAATCTTATGACCAGAATTTCGTCCTTACCGATGAATATCGCTCCGGCCTACCTGATATGCAGAACGCCGACGCGCAACAGATATTCGGTGCGAATGTGCCCATCCTCAAGGTCGGTATTTCAAATTTCAGGCTTCCGCTGCGTTACATCACGCCCACCTCTGACACGCAGACAATCGAAACCTCGATCACCGGCACCGTTTCTTTGCAGGCTGGTCAGAAGGGGATCAACATGTCGCGCATCATGCGTGTGTTTTATACATTTCAAGAGCGTATTTTTACGCCCGATCTTTTGCATGAAATTTTGCGTGAGTATAAGACAGAGGTTATCGCACATCGTGCGCAGCTGAAGCTCGATTTCGAATACCCAATCCTCAAGCCAAGCCTCCGTAGTGGCCTCGAAGGCTGGCAGTATTACAAATGTGCATTCGAAGGTAAAATCGACGAGCTCAACCGTTTTCGTAAGTACATCCACTTTGACTTTGTTTATTCATCTGCGTGCCCGTGCTCATCTGAGCTGTCCGAGCATGCGCGTGAGAGTCGTAATATATATGGCATCCCGCACTCGCAGCGTAGCACTGCTCGGGTGAGCGTTGAAGTAGCTGAGGAGGCGCATGTTGCGATCGAAGAGATTCAGCAAATCTGCCTCGAAGCCCTCAAGACTGAAACGCAAGTGATGGTCAAGCGTGAGGACGAACAAGCATTTGCTGAGATGAATGGAGCCTTTACCAAATTTGTCGAAGATGCCGCACGTCTCCTCTACGAGCAACTCGACAACGAACCGCGTATTGTTGACTTTCAAGTCGCTTGCGCGCACCTCGAATCGCTGCATTCACATGATGCGGTTGCAGTGATCAACAAAGGTGTGCCAGGTGGCTTTACTGGTCATTTTGAAGATTTTAAGGGCTTGATTCGATAGTCGCTAGCGCCGATGCGATTAAAGCTTGGCAGCCGGACTTTAATCTAGAATTTCCTGTTTTATACTTCACAGGTGGAGCTTTAGTCGCTATCTGTACTGCTGATGGTTGATTGTTATATGGCCAGCTCTCCCTACAGAACTACCGTGCAAAAATCCGAATTATTTGATGTCGTTAATGCCGAGGATATTGTCCTTCACTCGGCAGAGCGTTCCGTGGTTCATCGCCAACAGCTAATGCACCGTGCGGTGCATGTATTCGTCTTTAATGCTGCGGGGCAATTGTATCTGCAGCGCCGCTCGCTGAATAAAGATACGGCGGCGGGTAAATGGGTCAGTTCCTGTTCCGGCCACGTCGATAGTGGTGAGGATTACGATGCCGCTGCACCTCGTGAACTGGCTGAAGAGATCGGCTTGACCGAGCCTAGCGGCTTGGAGCGCATTTTCAAGGTATCCCCTTGTAAGCAAACTGGGCAGGAGTTCGTTTGGGTCTACCGTTGCAGAGCAGAAGGCCCGTTCGTTCTCGACCCTGAGGAAGTGAGCGAGGGTAAATGGATCGACCTCGATGACTTGAATGCATGGATCGAACAGCGTCCTCGTGATTTCGCCTGGTCGTTCACCTATCTCTGGGAGAAATACGGAATATTATAGTTGATGAGTTGACTCCTCAACCTCGTTAAAGGAGTCCAGCAACAGATGCCCGCCGATGCGTACCGAGCCTGTTCGAATGGGAGGTGTCAGGATTAGCAATCCGCGACTACTGGAAGTGATCCGAATATTATTCTTGTAGAGTAGGTGGTAGCGATTGTTACCTTTAGCAGCGACAGAAATGTCGACGGGCTGCCGACTTGCCTCATTGTATGCTTGGCTAATGCCTCCTTGTTGTAATGCATTCAGTGCTGTGCCGACTTTTACTAATACATCAACCCCTGTGATATTGATTAAGCAAATACTACCTAGAGGGAAGTTGTGATGTGAATCGTCGATCGCATAGGCCTTAATTGTATCATTTGTGCGATCGTTATCTGGTGTAATGAGTAGCAGAAGAGGAACTTTGCTGGGTTCGATTCGAATTCGTTCGACTAATATGGGCGGCGTTTTTTTTGCGGAGGTCGCGTCTTGACCGTAGATTCGGAGTGTGCCGTCGTCACTTGGAATGGTAGCTTGATAATGGTCTGAGCGGCTCTTTTTTCTGAACTCAAGTTTAGTTAAACTGTTGGGAGTATCTGCGTAGTAGAGAGTTGTAGTCTTCAGTGCTTGTAGCGCATAGGTCGAGAAAGTGACCGAGTAAGAGGCTGGCTTAGCTGCTGCTGTAGTCACTGTAATTAACAACATCCAAATATAAGTGTTTAATTTCATTACTAGTGTTGTGGGGGCGATTGATTGATTGGCGCAATCCATTGAATGTTGAGAATTCTAAATGATCGTCCGAATCGACGATTACTTTGTTCGTCGGGTAAGCGCTGGACCACTGCTTCGAGGTAAGCTTCGGATTTGGGTTCGTTATCACTTTCGTTTAGCGCCGCGCCGTAGGCGCGAATCCGGAATGTGTCTGAGCGAACAAAGGAAAAGGGGCCAAGCGCATTTAGTATCGTGGCTTGTGATATGTGTGCGGGGGTGTTTGTAGGGATTAAGTCGGTGTCATTCTTCCGGTTGTTTAGGCTTGGTACGGTATTAATCGCATCTTGCAGTAGGCCAGAATTGAGCCAGGCGGCCATACTGAGAGGTGGGTGACCGTTATCTTTGTGATACTGTTGTAGTTGTTGTACAATCGCAGTGCTTAAAGCTTCCACGTCCGCCTCTGTGAGTTCTCGGATCGACTGGAAGAAAGTTGGGTATTGCAGCGAATTAAGCCACTTGAGGTTGTCGATACTGAAGGCATTAAGGTAGTCACTGCTGCTTGCTCGCGAGACGAAATTGAAGCGTGAGTCGCTCGCTCGCTCGTTTAGATTATGCACCATCGCCTGTGGCTGACTTACAGTAATTCGTTCAATCGCGGTGGTATGTGTCCCCCATTCGGGTGAGTTAAAATCATTAGCCTGCTCGTAGCGAAATTCGTATGTATTTTGAGGGAAGCTTTTGCTCGATAGCAAACTCTTCCAGCTCTCTTTGGAGGTCGAATTTAGATTGAAGCCGTTTTCGATAAATAAGTGCTTGGCGGCATTTGGATCGATCAGCTGGGGGATTTTAATGTGATAGGCAAATCGACCGTTAGCTAAAGGAGTCACGCCATCCCACTCTACGATTTTAGGATTAGGTAGGGTAGAGAAATAATAGCGATCATAATGGTCGTTTAGATCGCCGCCCCATGAATTGCCAATCGAGTTAGCGGGATAATCTTTGTATTTGAGGCTCCTGAACGCACCTAGATCAGTGACTTCGCTAATCGGTGGATCAATGATGCGCGCAATTCGGTCGCGTCGCCCTGTGTAGTTGCTTGAGGTTTCGTAATGAAAAAAATGATCGCCTTTGAAGCTTTCGCTGGGCTCGAATCTAGAGAGATCAGCATCTGTCCCATTGACGCTGAAGTCGTAGGGTAGAGCTGGCGTGGAGCTCCATGGCTCGTTCTGATCCCAAGAACTAATATCGACGCGAATCGTACGGCTGCGGACATCATATTCACTGAGCCAATTTGAAATATCAGTAATAGCTCCCGGTGCTTCTTGCTCGTCTAGCATGCGATAACGAAATGCAAATGCGTAGCCAGGCACCTCCAAGGAATGAGCGTTCATGCCCCACGCTCCAGTGCTGGAGGTGGGTACGCGTTTTAACCAAGTGGCGCGGTTGTTGTAGCTGTTGTAATCATAATCGATGCTGAAGTCAGAGTAATTCTTTAACTCGACTGTTAACATCTCTCGCTGCTGATGGCTGGCATTGATAGCCTGCAGTGTAATGCTCACGGGCGAGTTGTTGAAAGTGAATCTGCCGGTGTAATTGTCGGATCGATTGCCGAGTATACTTAGCCCCAAGGCTCGTTGAATCGTGCCGCTGTTATTGTCGCCGTGAGAATTGCTGATGCTGCCCGAATCAAGAGGCAGACTTGTGCGGAAAACCATCCCGGGCCGCAGAATTTTTGGGCTTTGGTGATCACTCCATTTGATTCGTAGATTTGGCATGGATCCGATCGCAGAACTGGCGGAATTGTTATTAGTGATGTTGAAGTCGGGTAGATTCTTTATTTCGACGGTAAGGTCTGAAAATCCTAGAGAGTCAGGCATGTTGCTATCACCAATCATAATCGGAACGGTGTACGGATTCCACAGTTCCAGATAGACTTTATATACTAGGAAGATCGAGCTGTCGGTCATCAGACTGTTGGCGGCCTTGCCATCTTCAGCGGCGATGCCTAAGCTGATCTGCAATTCGGTGATGACTGGCAACAAGTCAAAGTGGTTGGCTTTGGCTTCAGTTGTCGCTATCGTCGTCTCGCTGAGTTGCATCCCGATGATCTCGTTGCTGGGATGTGCGGTAGGATTGCCCCTAAATTGGACCAATTGAATCGATCCTTTGGTGATCAAGTTGTTCGGTTCATTGTAGAGCGTATCGAGCTGTGCTTGGGTAGTCGTTGTAAAGTCCAGTGTTTTGAGAAAGCTAAGATCTTTTTTTAAACCTCCATGGCTCGGGTCAGACAGGACAAAACGGTTTCGAAGTGTATAGTCGTGCCTAAATTTCGCTTGAATTGTATCCTGATCGTCCTGCGATTGATGTGCGGCGAGTATTGCAATCTGGTCTTGGTATATTACCTGATCCATTAGTGCCTTCGTTGCACCACTTGGGTCATTAATATCGAACAGTAAGTGGTAGTCGAAGTTTGGGTCATGCCGCGCGTGTAGCACCTTATTTGAATTGAGATTGTAGTCGAGATGGCGCTTACCTTCTGGCAGTGCGTCGAGCGTGTCATGCAGCGCGTCATGGACGCTGGTTGCCGCCTTCATGCCTTCATCGGAAATCCACCACGCATATTGCCCGTGGTCGATGCCTTGAACTGCCACGCGTGTCGCTAAAAAGTTATTCGACTGCTTCGAGTGATTACTCGAAGCAGAGAAGCCGACTTGCATCGTAATTGGGACTGAAGCTCCAAGGCGGGGGCTTGACCCTGCACCCGAGACTAACCAGATCGGTCTGGCGGTCGGATCGGTGCTGTCCCACACGCCGGTCCAGAACCTACAGAGTGGATCGAAATTGCCCTCGCCGAGGATGTCGGCTCGAGCGGTTACGCGTTGGTCGGGGCCAGCGTGTTTTTGCAGTTGGCCGATGGCAAGCATCAGCGCAAAACGTGCATTCTCACGGGCCTGTAATAGATGCAGACTGTTGCTTGCCGCTCGGCTTTCGACATGGACGAGCGTGGTCACTGAAAAGAGCATAATTAGCACGAAGGCCATTAGTAGTAACGCGAGTATCAGTGCGAAGCCTCCGAGAGGATTTACCGGTTTTTTTATAATGCAGTAAGGGGACATCGGGTATCACGTCCGAATGAAAGGATATTCAACTAAAGCGCGAGTTTAAGTAACGATTTATAGTCAAGTTATTGTCGCTTTGGGCTTGGGTGGATGACCAAGTCCGCTCTGTTGGGAGCGTGCTATAATTATTTTTCTCGAAAAATCAGATGAGCATCCTTCTTGCTATCATCTGCAGTGCTTAACAGATTGTCTTTCAATTCCAGCACTTATGGCTTCCGTATTAAATACACCCACTATTCTCGTCATCGATGATGACGATGATCTTCGTTATTCTCTCAAGCGTGTTCTTTCGACACGTACCTGTCACTTTATAGAAGCGAACAGCGGGGAAGAGGGCCTGCAGATGGCTGAGCAGCATGGGCCGGACCTTATTTTACTGGATAATCGTATGGGCGGCATGAGCGGGATTGAAGCCCTGCAACATCTGCGTGGGGCAAATCCGAATGCGATGATTATCTTGATGACTGCCTATGGTACGACTCAGACTACAATTGAGGCGATGAAGTTCGGCGCATTTGACTACATCATGAAGCCCTTTGACCCGAAGAAGATCCTGTCGTTGATTGATTCGGCTCTGGCGGCGTCGAGCGATCTTGACCGTGCGAATCAAGGCAAGAAGTCCGAGGGGGTGAGCGCGGAAGAGATCGAGGGCGGTATTATCGGCAGTTCGCCTGCAATGCAAGCGGTGTTTAAAATGATCGGACAGGTCGCCGCCAGTGATGTAACGGTAATGGTCACGGGAGAGAGTGGCACCGGTAAGGAATTGATCGCCCGCGCAATTTTTCAAAATAGTCTGCGCGCGCAGAAGCCTTACATCGCAGTAAATTGCGCAGCGATTCCAGATAATTTAATCGAGAGTGAACTGTTTGGCCATGAGAAGGGCTCGTTTACTGGAGCGACCACACAGCGCATTGGTAAGTTTGAGCTTTGCGACGGTGGCACCATTTTTCTCGATGAGATCGGCGATATGGCGCTCGCCACCCAGACTAAGATCCTGCGTGCCTTGCAGGAAGGCGAGATTCAGCGCGTTGGCAGTAGTGAGACCGTCAAGGTCGATGTGCGGCTACTCGCTGCCACCAACAAACCACTCGAAACGATGGTTCAGGAAAAGACTTTCCGAGAAGATCTCTATTACCGCTTAAATGTGGTGCGGATTCAACTGCCGCCCCTGCGTGAGCGCTTTGAGGATGTGCCGTTGTTGGTGGATTTTGTGCTCAAGCGACTCGCCCTTGATAGTAAGGTGGGGAGCAAGACGATCTCGCCTGAGGCAATGACTGCGTTGTCGAAATATACTTGGCCGGGCAACGTTCGCGAGTTGGAGAATTTGATCTATCGCAGTGCGGTAATGGCGCAAAGTGATACGATTTTGATCAAAGATTTGCCGGAGGAACTCCTCTCCACAGTTGCAACTGTCGATGACCCCGTATCAGCGCCGCCGATTGGCAATACTCCTTCAAATATAAGTGAGCGTCCCCATTCTGACGGGTCGACTGACGTGTCAGATGCTGATGCACCAGCGGCGGATGCTGGGCTAAGTATGCCTTTCGGCGAGCCGTTTTCCGAAGTCTATAAGCAACTGCGTGAGGCGTTTGGCACCAATATACTCGAACACGCCGAACGCGAAATTATCAAGCGCACGCTCGAAGACGTGGGGGGTAAGCAAGTCAAAGCTGCAGAAATATTAGGTATGACGCGGGCCACACTACGCAAGCGTATCGATCAATACGATCTTGGTAAGTAGCGGCTTTCTCGCGGCAGAAGGGTATCGCGGTGGGAGGTTAGTTCGAGCTCAGCATCAAATTGCGAATCTGTGATGGTTCATCAGTTTTCGGTGCTCAACGTGGACGACCCAAATAGCTTGAGCCAATGCCGATGCAAGCGAGGGCTAGTCGCCCTCACTACTGTGGTCAGGCATTCGCTATTTCCGCAGGTCTAGGCAGCCTACGGTTGTACGAAGATGTGTAGCCGTGCTTCAGCTTTCATGCCGTCCGGGCCGCGCGCGTGGATACGCACCGTCTCACGAATCTGTGTTTCAAAAGATTTCGGCTGGATGCGGAGGATGCGGTCCGCCCGCTCATCAGGGTCCGGCTCTGCAGTAATTGTGAGCTTGGCGCGATCATACTCGATGCTGGTGATCTCGTTGACATAGCGCTTGTCGAGCTTGATGCGGATGTGACGCTCGGTTCTGGAGGTGGACGGGTTCCAGTAGACGATTTGCGGTTGTGTCTCGACCAGCTTTGGCACTTGCACGATCATATGCAGTATCGACACCGCGTTGGCTTGATCATCGAGGAACACCTCAAGTTTATTATGGTTCAGCCCTTGGCGTTTGCCCTTGTTAAAGATGGCGGTGATCGTGCTAGATTCGCCGGGCTGGATGATTTTTTGATTTAGGATCGAGCTGGTGCAGCCGCAGCTGGTCTTGACTCGAGCGATGCGCACTGTCTCGTCGCCTTTGTTAGTCACGACGAACTCAGCACGTGCTTCTTCCTCGTTCGGTTTAAGCTCGATTCGTGCCTCGGTTTGATTCCAATCAAGCCTCGACGCTTCGCCAACTGCTGGAAGGAGGAGTGCAAGCATAGGAATGCTCAGGAATGCTTTGGACAGCTGCTTAAACATAATCATTAATATAAATATTTGTGTGTGGATTGGGTGCAAGCGGTAAGCTGATTCTTGTCAGCGTGGTGCCGCGTTATGGTTCTGTCGGTCTTGCTTGTGCACCAAGGTCACCGCGCCCAGCAGTAGCAAATTTCGCAGGATTAGCCAGCGGTAATCTGCGCTCGCTTCGCCCGTCTCCGCCCCGAAGCAACCACAGCTAATATCCAGTCCGCGCATCCATGCGCTCAGATGCAGCGCTATGAAGAGTAGTAGCAAGAGCCCAACCAGGATGCTGCTGGTTCGCCGGATCGCAGGCAGTAGGATGCCGAGGCCTATCACGAGTTCCAACCACGGTAAAAGTAAAGCTACCCAAGCGGAAAGCTCCGAGTCGATTATCCTAAACGCGCCCACAGAGCTGGCGAATGCCACTGGATCTTCAATCTTCGGCAGCGCTGCTGTCACGAACACGCCGGCGAGCCCGAGGCGAGCGAGCAGTACGAAGAGCTGCCTGTTCATTATTGTAGCCATGCGTCCCATCCTCCTTTCAAACTATAAATTTCAGCATCTGGTAGGGTATCGCGTAGGTGCTCGGCAATCCGCTTGCTCGTGCCGCAGCCTTCGCTGCCACAATAGACCACGATTGGGCGCGGTTGCGTGAGCCATGCGTCCATGAGCTCGATGATGCCAGTTTCCCAGTGCTCATCATTAAGATAAATCGCCGATGGGATGTGTGCGGTGTGGTAATCAGCTTCATTGCGTGCATCGATCCAGATGACCTGCAGTGCCCTGGCATCGGCAGGCCAGATTTCACCCGCGGCTAAGCCTGGCTCCGCCCAGGGGAGGGGCGCGAGGCCACTAAATAGCGAAAACGCTGCGCCCAGTACGCTGATCGCGATGATGAATGAAATTTCTCGAAAAAACCTGGCCATTCATGAGCAGGGTAGCGCAACTCAGACTGCGCGCAAGACTTCTGAGTCGATCTGATTCAGCATTCATTGCTAGTGGCTAGAGGTCGACTGGCGATGGACTGAATTTTGCAGTCGAACCTTTGGGAGAGTTAATCACAGCTTAGGAGCGTGGGCGACTCGCCCACGTTAGCCAAGTGGTGTGGGCGACTCGTCCGCGTTAGCCAAGTAATGCGGTCGAGTCTCTCTCGCGCCATTCTAAAATGCAGTGTGCTTCTTTAGTATCGTCGATACATTTTTTCGTGGTGCACAGTCGCTTGCAAATGTATCCATATTCTTATGATCAAAAAAGCGCGCGCTGCATATGTCCTTCAACGTTTGCAAGAGCTATATCCGAATCCGCCAATCCCCCTTAATCATAAGGACCCGTATACCTTGCTGATCGCGGTGTTACTCTCAGCGCAGTGCACTGACGAGCGGGTCAACCAAATTACGCCGATACTGTTTGCACGAGCGGATACCCCGCAGGCAATGGTGCAGGTGCCCGTTGAGGAAATTCGTCAGATAATTCGGCCGTGTGGCCTGTCGCCGATGAAGTCCAAAGGCATCGCAGGTCTGTCGCGGATGCTGGTCGAAGATCATGGTGGTGTGGTGCCTGCTGATATGACGATACTGGAAACCTTCCCGGGGGTGGGTCATAAAACCGCGTCGGTGGTGATGTCGCAGGTGTTTGGCGTCCCAGCATTTGCGGTCGATACTCATATTCATCGCCTTGCGCAGCGCTGGGGACTAACAGATGGCAAGAGTGTGGTGCAGACCGAGCGTGATTTGAAGCGGCTGTTTCCAGAGGCGAGTTGGAACGCCTTACATTTGCAGATTATTTATTACGGTCGCGAGTATTGCTCGGCGCGCGGCTGCGATGGCACCATTTGCCCAATCTGTCGGGCGCTCTACCCGAACCGAAAACGAGCGGTGAAGCTTAATAAGGCATAGCGCATCGGTGCTTCGAACCGCGAAGGTGTAACTTTGGCGCAGGCTTTACGCAGATGGCGAAGCAACGTTGGAGTGGTCCGCTGGGGAGGGTCCGCCTCCGTGCGGACCGCAGTGCCATAGGCTCAGGGGCAATGCGGACGACACGGAGGTCGTCCCTCCCAGTTAACTGCTCCCGGTCAGGTCTGACGCCTGCGACTAATGTCAATTCGTGGTCTTTTGCTTCGACTTAGCAGATGGCGAAGCAACGTTGGAGTGGCCCGCTGGGGAGGGTCCGCCTCCGCGCGGACCGCAGTGCCATACGCTCAGGGGCAATGCGGACGACACGGAGGTCGTCCCTCCCAACTGCTCCCGGTCAGGTCTGACGCCTGCGACTAATGTCAATTCGTGGCTTTTTGCTTCGACTTAGCAGATGGCGAAGCAACGTTGGAGTGGCCCGCCGGGGAGGGTCCGCCTCCGCGCGGACCGCTGTGCCATACGCTCAG
>JABJQI010000045.1 GCA_018663485.1 Opitutia bacterium | reverse complement strand
TTTGGGGCGGTTCCAATTTTCGACACTAAAGGCATACAGAGTGATGATTTCGACTCCGCTTGCCTGAGCGGCTTTGAGAGTGCGTTTGATCGCCTCCGCGCCGCGCCGATGGCCTTCGATGCGAGCTAGGCCACGTTCTTTGGCCCAGCGACCATTGCCATCCATGATGATGGCGACATGCTTTGGAGGGCGATCTTTAGAGATTTGAGTCGAATTCACGGCGATGACTATGCGGGAAGGGTAAGGTGTGAATCTGTGTGGTTAGTTGATTGATCCTGATCTGAATGGATTTGATAAAAAAGCCCTGCTCGCTTGGGTGCAAGGGTAGAGCGTCGCAAGTGATGTGTTGTCGGGCGATTTTTTATAATGTATATTTTGAGATTCAGGTATCTCGTCGCGTACTTTTTGTCTTTTATCGATCCACTTGAGTGATGCCCGTGACACGGTTAAGGTTGTGTGCGCTAGGCGCACGTTAAAAGTTAGGAAAGTGGAAAGGTGCGAAAGTTGCAGGTTTTACGATCGAACCTTCATACCTTCGCACATTTTTCAGCTCTGACTTCGTCAGGCTTTAGATCTGATAATCCGAATCTGCGTTGGATTCGTGGAGTCCACATTCGCGCTTGAGTCCACCGAAGCGAGTATCTTCGGCGCTCATGCCTTCGCCTAGTTTGCTGGTGCTGTGCCAGTCGCCTATCGATACATAACCTTCGTCCCAGAGTGGGTGATAAGGCAGGTTGTTTTCGGTCAGGTAAGTGTAGATCTCGCGATCGTTCCAATCAATGATCGGATAGACCTTTATGATCTTGTTTTGCTGCTCGGCGACGGTGCGCTTTTCGCGGGAAGAGGATTGGTGTCTGCGTAGTCCCGAGAGCCATGCAGTCGCACCGAGTTCTTGCACCGCGCGATTCATTGGCTCGACCTTGTTGATGCGATTGTATTGGCCGAGGCCTTCGACGCCTTGTTCCCAGAGCTTACCATACACTGCTTCTTGTTGAGCGGCAGATTGACGTGGGAAGTAGGTCTTCAGGTTTAAATTGAGACGTTCGGTCATTGCCTCTGCAAAACGGTAGGTTTCGGGAAACAAGTAGCCAGTATCGATAAAAATGACCGGAATATTAGGAATCTGGGTGGTGACGAGGTGCAACATGACCGCGCTTTGGATGCCAAAGCTTGTGCTGAGAACGAGCTTGTCACCATATTGATCATGCGCCCAACGCACGCGATCAACCGCGGAGGCGTTTTCTAAATCCGGCGGTGTGAAGTGTTGAGCATTAACTGTCTGGGCGTGATCCATTAAATTTATCTTTAGTTCTTGACTGAGGAAGTCAAGATATAGCCATGCTTAATTTACGATCAAGTGGCTATTTCTTCTGAATAGGCGGGTGCTTTTGATGTGACACAGGCATAGTAATGTCCCTTTTGAGATACAAAAAAGACGGACATTGCTGTCCGCCTTTTTAAAAATACCTTGAGAACCGTCAGTACGTAGGTCTGCCGGAACTGGCATCGCAATGTCTGTGACAATTAGTTAGGCTGAGCATGATTGCTACTCGGCTTCTTGAAGCGGCGTGCGGGCTTCTTCACAGGCGTGAAATCTTTGTTGCCGCTGCGGTTGCCTTGGTATCCACCGCCGCCGTTATTGCCGCCGCCCTGATAGCCACCACCACTGGCTGTGCTTTCGCCGCCAGAGCTGTGGCCGCCGAATTTACTCTTTGTTTTAAATGGGCGCTTAGGACGTTCGCCACCTTGGAAGCTGCCACCGCGGCTGTCGTTACTGCGCTTGTCGTTGCCACGTTTGCCTTGATAGCCCCCGCCGCGGTTGTCGTTACCGCGGTTGCCGCGATAGCCGCCGCCACGATTGCCGCCGCGGTAACCACCGCCACCTTTACCGCCTGAGCGCTTGGGTGTTTCGGAGTATGGCTCGGTGTCTTCGGCGATTTTCTCGCCAGTGGAGCTGTCGTCTTTGTTGAGTAGATTAAAGAGTGCGCTGGCGATGTCGGTTGGGGTGTGTCCTGCATCGAGTAGGCGATCCACAAGTGCGTCGTGGCGCTTGAAGTTGCCCGCTTCGAGTAGGCTGCGGACTTGATTGAATACCTTGTCAGCTTTGCGACCTTCGACGTCTTCTAGGGATGGGATCTGCATGCGACGCACCACCTGTCGGGTGTAGCGCTCGATTGCTTCGAGTCGGTAGATGTCTCGACCATAGACGAATGTAACGGATTTACCGGAACGTCCAGCGCGACCTGTGCGTCCAATACGGTGCACGTAGTCTTCGGGATCGTGTGGTAGGTCGTAGTTGAACACGAGGTCGATGTCGTCGATATCAAGGCCGCGTGCAGCGACGTCGGTTGCGACGAGTAGTTCGACGGAGCCATCTTTGAAACGCTTGATCACGCGCTCGCGGTTGCTTTGCGTAATGTCGCCATGGATACGGTCAGCCACGTAGCCCCGTGCAGCCAATGCTTCGGTAGCATCTTCCACCATTTGCTTGGTATTACAGAAGACGATGCCGCGGGGCTTGGTTTCGAGGTCCAGCAAGCGACACATGACTTCGATCTTCGAGCGATTACGCACTTCGTAGTAGGTCTGCTCGATGGTATCGACAGTCAGAGACTTGCGCTCGATCGAGATTTGCTCGGCATTGCGGCTAAATTTACGAATTAAGCCTTCGACGCCACGATTCATTGTTGCGGAGAAAAACAGCGCCTGACGCTCCTCGGGCATATCGCCGAGGATGACTTCCATGTCTTCGCGGAAGCCCATATCGAGCATACGGTCGGCTTCGTCGAGCACGCAGAGCTTAATTGCATCGGTACGCAGCGTTTTGCGGCGCAGGTGATCCATGATACGACCAGGCGTGCCGACTACGACGTGTGCGCCGTTGCGTAGTGCGCGCATTTGACGGTCGATCGGAGTGCCGCCGTAAACAGGCACTGATGTAAATCCGCGCAGGCATGCTGCGAGACGGTTGATTTCCTCGCAGACTTGCACGGCAAGCTCACGGGTTGGGCAAAGCACGAGCACCTGTGTCTCTTTGCGATCGATATCGATCATATTGAGCGCGGGCAGGCCGAATGCGGCGGTTTTACCTGAGCCAGTCTGAGAGAGGCCGACGATGTCTTTGCCGCTGAGCGCGACGGGGATGGTTTGTGCTTGAATAGGAGAGGGCGATTCAAAGCCGAGGCGTTGAATCCCTTCGATGAGTTCTGAGCGTAGCCCGAGATCGGTAAACTTAGTGTCCATAATATCTGTAATAAGCCCGTTGACCGGATATTACCGATACTTGAGCGTGAGAAGAAAGCGCCTGCTTGTTGAGGGCTTACTAGTAGTGAGGCGGAGGGCTTTGACAGGTCGTTGCTCGATGACAAGGCTTAAAAGTAGTTTTGTCCTTGCTTTGCATGGTTGAACCTAAAATACGTCCCATTCTATGTCTGAATCTTGGAAAATAGCTGCGTTTTATCATTTTGTCGAACTGCCAGATCGCGATGAGTGGGCAGAGCGACTGATCGACCACGGTCTGCAAGTGGGGTTGCGCGGCACAATTATCTTTGCCAGTGAGGGGATTAACTCGACCTGCGCGGGCACGCACGAAGCGGTCGATGCCACGATCGCATTGCTCAAGTCGGACCCGCGTTTCGCTGAGATCGAGGTGAAATATTCCTATGCCGACTTTTGCCCGTTCCCGAAGTTTAAGGTCAAAAAGAAGCCCGAAATTGTGACCTTTCGCCAAGATGGGGCCGATCCGCGTGATGAAGTGGGCACGTATTTGGAGCCAGACGAGTGGAACGATCTGCTTTCCGACCCGGATGTGATTACGATTGATACCCGTAACGATTACGAAGTCGGGGTGGGACAGTTTAAGGGCGCGATCAATCCAAATACGGACGATTTTACCGGATTCGCTAAGTTTGTCGATGAGCACCTTGCTGCGCAAAAAGACCAGAAGATCGCAATGTATTGCACCGGCGGCATTCGTTGCGAGCGTTCCACTGCTTATCTTAAACAGAAGGGCTTCACCAATGTCTACCATCTAAAAGGTGGGATACTGCGCTATATGGAGCTGATGCCGAAGGACAGCAGCCTATGGGAGGGCGATTGCTTCGTGTTCGACTACCGCGTGGCACTGGATCACGACCTTAAGCCTGCCAAGTGGAAGATTGATCCAGAGACAAGTTTCCCAGCGAGGATGAATGAGGAGGACGTCGAGCGTATCGCCGAACGGCGCCGTAGCGGGGCCATCTTTAAGAAGCCGTATGCGGGATGAGGGCAGAAGTAGGAAAGTAGGAAAGGTCGGACGAAGCGCGAGCAGAGGCGTAGCAATGTCTGTTTCACGAAATGCTGTTACTTTTAATACAATACATTTTCACACTCATCCGACATTGACAGTAGGCTTGGTTTGGAGCGAAGATTGTACTTTCGCCGAATTTATCGGTCCAATCCCTTGTCTCCCTCCCCCAATAGGCATGCTTTCTGACACTCCCCACTCTGTATTATCTCCTCACGCCCGTTCGTCGAACCGTGGCTTCACACTGATCGAGCTGTTGATGGTGATCGCCATCATCATGATCCTCGCTGGCATCACCTTCGGTATCTCTCGCGGTGTGCAAAACGCCCAAGCCCGCGCGAGGGCTAAAGCTGAGTTGGCGGTGCTGTCACAGGGAATTGAACAGTTCAAATTGCGCTATGGCGATTATCCGTGGCACGATTCAGGTGGGAGCGATACGAATAAGATGTTGTTGTTTGCATTGACGGGGCGTCTTTCGATGGAGCGTAATACGAGTGGTG
>JABJQI010000046.1 GCA_018663485.1 Opitutia bacterium | reverse complement strand
AGATGCGGCAGAGTCGATCCTACGTTTTCGTTTTCTCAATCCCTTACTCGGCGACATTATCGAGCGCCAAGCAGCGCTGAAAAAGCGCACTACCACCGAAAGTATCGATCAACTCTTACTGCACCGCTTCTGGGGCCTGGTGGTGTTTGTCGGTATGATGTATGTGGTCTTTCAATCGGTCTATACATGGGCGGGACCGTTCATGGATTTGATCGAAGGCGGCACGGGTGCGCTGCAAAAAATTGCTTCCGACGCATTGGCTTCGATGCCGATGCTACAGAGCTTGATCGCCGACGGCATCATTGGCGGAGTGGGTGCTTTCGTGGTGTTTTTACCGCAGATACTGGTACTATTTTTGTTCATTTCACTACTGGAAGAATCCGGCTACATGGCGCGTGCGGCATTCTTGATGGACAAGCTATTTCATTGGTGCGGCTTGAACGGCAAAAGTTTTGTGCCGCTGCTTTCCAGCTATGCCTGTGCGATTCCCGGGATCCTAGCAACTCGCACGATCAGTGATCCCAAAGCTCGAATGATCACCATTCTAATCGCACCGCTGATGAGTTGCTCGGCACGCCTACCCGTTTACCTACTTCTGATCGGTGCATTTGTGGAACCGCGCTACGGTCCAGCAGTCGCGGGTGCGACATTGTTTGCCATGCACTTCGTCGGCGCGATCCTCGCCGCGCCGATCGCGTGGTTACTCAATCAAACACTCAATCAAGGCCAACAGCCAAAACCATTCCTGATGGAGTTGCCGCCCTATCGTGCACCGCGCTTCAAGACGATGACCTGGCGCATGTATGAAAGCGGCAAAGAATTTATCATACGCGCAGGCACGGTGATCTTTGCGATGACCGTCATTATTTGGGCGCTGCTTTATTTCCCTCGCCCTGCCGAGGTCGAGGCAACTGTCACCAAGTCCTACCAGACCGAATTGGCCGCTCTGGAAATTCAGCATGACTTAAGCGAAAACGAGCTCAGCAAGCGCATCGATGCGGCATATTTGGAACAGAGCTACATGGGCCGATTCGGTAAATTCGTGCAACCCGTGTTCGCCCCTGCGGGCTATGATTGGAAAATCACCGTTGGCGTATTAGCAAGTTTTCCAGCCCGCGAAGTGATCATCTCGACACTTGGTATTACGTATGCTCTGGGTGGCGAAATCGACGAAGAGTCCAATGACCTACGTGCCACACTCACTCAGGCAGAATGGGAAAGTGGTCCACGCACAGGCGAGTCAGTGTTTAATATTCCGGTAGCTCTTTCGATCATGGTGTTCTTTGCCCTTTGTATGCAATGCGGTGCGACACTCGCTGTCATCGCCAAAGAGCTGAATTGGAAGTGGGCGATCGGAAGCTTTTTTGCGCTCACTGCGGTCGCCTGGATTGCGGCTGTGCTAACCTACCAAATCGGCATGTTGCTTGCCTAAAGAGGCATTCGTTGCTAGTCTTTTAAGTATACTTATATCGTTCCCTTAATACTTAGATTAAATTTACGATTCAGAATCGCGGGGTAAACCCGCTCGCTACAACATCACCAAAAATCGCGGGGTAAACTACTTTACTGGAACGACTGGCTTTATATTAGGACAGACATCAGATATACGGATACTCACCTTCTATGAAATACCTCGAAATGATTCTGGTCGGCTTGATTTTACTCGGCGCGGTCTTTTATTTGCACAAGATCTTCTTTCCAAAAAAGAAAGGCGGCTCCAGCTGCGGCTGCGGCACCTCGGAGTGCAAGGTGCCGAAGGCCACGATCGAGAGGCACCAGCCCCCCTCCTGTTAGCCAGTTTGAGCCAAGCCAGATGTTGCCCACACTATTAATTGATTCCTGCCACGACCTCATCAACCGAGGGGTCGAGCAACTCGACATGCCAGTCGGAATCGTCAGCCATATCTATAACGATCTATACGAGATCGTCACGATTAACAGTGAGATGGACGAGTTTATCCAAGGAGCCGTCTTCCCACTCAGTAATACTTATTGTCGGGATGTCTATCGCACCGACAAAACGATCGCGATCACCGAAATCGATCATGTCCTAGGCATGCAACTCCACCCTCTTTATGTAAGCCTGCCAGTTGAAGCCTATATTAGCGCGCCGATTCATCACAACGCCAGCGTCTGGGGCACGGTCAACTTTACCTCTGCCAAGATCCGCCCAGCTTTCACCAAAAATGAGATTGAGCTCGTCGAACAGTATGCAGGGACAATCAGCAAATGCTTGACTGAGATCGATCTAGTCCCGCGAGATCCTTGGGACGTTTAAATAAGCAAGGCTAGGCTGCCCCAGTCGGCAGCTTCGAGGCAAACAGCTCCCACTCTACAAAGACCATTCACCTCACCACCGAGACACGCCCCGCGGAGTCTCAACTATTCTACAGGAAGTATCGCTATTTCTGCTTTAACCAGCCCAGCGCATCGGCAATCTCACGAAGCTCCTTTGCGGGCTCATAATCTGCTGGAATGATGTCGAAACGCTGCAAGTAAGACAGTGCTTTGTGCAAGTTTAGGACTTCCTGACGACGTGACTCTAGCTCCTCAGTGGAGAGAACTTTCAATTGCTCTACTGATTTTGAGACTTGTCGATTACACTCAGCCGATGCTGCAGGATCGCTAGCATACATCTGGGCCTCCAGCAGGCGCATCGTTTGATCCATGCCTTGCATGTTGGCAGCGCTGGCACGCACCTCAGCACCGATTTCGGCACGCTTGGCAGTCGTTGCCGCTTCGGAGATTCGACCATCGGTGCCGCCATCCGCAGGACGTGGACGCAGTGGGCGAAGCCAAACATTACGATAGCGCACCGGATTCCCATGGTCTTGTAACCGCAAACGATCCCGCTGGGGATAGGCCTGTGTGAGCGCCTTGCGCTTCCTCCAACCACCGCCGCCATCCAACGGTGTGCTGT
>JABJQI010000234.1 GCA_018663485.1 Opitutia bacterium | reverse complement strand
TCGGTGTATGCCGATATCGCGGAGGCCGCTGAAGGTCCGGAACTGGAGTTTAAAGCCAACGCTGTTTGTGAGGATGTCGAATCGGTCAGTCGTATGCTGCACGATGGTCGCAAGCGCGATAGACTCATGGGTTCGACGCAAAAAGGGCCGCATCGTGACGATTTTCAGCTAGCACTGAGTGTCGGCGGGGCAAAGGAGTATGCATCCGATGGTCAGCAGCGCGGCTTGTGCGTGGCCTTGCGTATTGCACAAGCGCGGATCTTTCAACAAAGCCTCGGTTTGACGCCGGTATTGCTGGCGGACGATGTGTTGGGAGAGCTCGACCCATATCGTAGGGCGGGTTTTTGGCGAGCCTGCCCCCCGGAGTTACAAATCATCGCAACAGGCACGGAATTACCGGAGGCGAGCGCGGAATGGGCGATTTGGCAGGTGGCGAAGGGACACCTTACTCGTCAGGTGTGAGCGCATTAGCCGCCTGTATCTCTAAATTTCTCGCATCCTCAGAGTGATTTAATTCGTGGCATGTTCGGGCTAAACCAAGTTGGTTTAATGGCTTGGCGTTGAAGGCGCTGGTAGTTTGAGCTCTTCGATCACGGTTAATTTGCCCTGTGGGTCGCAATTGGCACGCAGGCCGATGAAGCTTTGGTGGTATTGGTCGAAGTAGGGCCAGATTAAGGTGTGGTCTGTTTCCGGGATTTTAAGTTGATCAATTGCGTCGCGGCTGAAGAACTCAAAATGCCCTTCATCGATCGCGTCAGGTAGCTGGTCGGTCGGGATACGGCACTCAAATAAAAACATTAGCCAGTGGCTGGCGCCCTCATAACTCTTTTCTGAGACATAGCCGAAGCAGTGCAGGTCCTGGTCGGATAATTCAAGACCCACCTCTTCGTTGGCTTCGCGGCGTGCGCATTCGTAGGGGGACTCACCGCTGGCCATGTCGAGCTTGCCGCCGATCGGACTCCAACAGCCTTTATTGGGGGCCTTTAGGCGCTGAATCAGCAAGTGCTCACCTGCGGCATTGCGAATGAAAATAAGTGCGCTGATTTTGAAGGGTAGGGGCGTCGGCATAGTTCAATACGTTTGGTAAGCTGCGTGGTGGCGCAAGTGTATTCGAATTAAGTTTTTTTATAAATACAGCAATGTGGCCTAGCTGTTTGTTAATCAATTTGCTCATTACCAACTATGGTTCACAAAAAACGCTTGTTTAACGGAGAAAATGGTTGCTTCGACTTTTATCTCTACATAGCACTACCACCTCCTGCCTTACATTAGTGAGGTTTTTCAGTTTATCCCCCCACTGCATCGCATTCTCCCCGCCAGCGCATGAGTCAGTTACCTCAAGTTAATATAAGTTCCACACCCTTCAATTCATGAGTACTTGTAAACGTTTAATCATAAATTGCGGTGCCAGCCGAGTCACTGCTGCAGTGATTTCTTCGCACGGAGGGAGTCTTAAGATCGAAAAGCTGGTGACGAAAGACCTCGAATATGATTTGTCAAATGAGGAAGCGATCTTGCCTAGTGTTGGCGCAGCACTGAAGGTGTTGCAGGCTCACAAGCTCTCTGGCAAAGCGACGCTAATTATCCCTGGAAATCAGGTGCTAACGAAGGCTATTCGTATCCCGCACATTGAAGAGGCTAAGCGAGCGCAAATTATCGCCTTTGAAGCCCAGCAAAATATCCCCTATCCGCTGCATGAAGTGATCTGGGATAGTCAGGTTGTCGGTGATGATGGTGTGGAGCTAGAAGTGCTATTCATTGCGGCGAAGTCGAACTTGGTAGATGACTTTTGCGGCTATGTGTCTGCGGCGGGGTTTTCGGCAGAGGGAATTAGTGCTGCGACGGTGCTGGATTATAATACGCTACAATTTGCCTACCCTGAGTTGGATGACGATGTGCTTTTGATCAATATCGGTGCGCGTTCGACCAACCTACTTTTCCGCAATCCAGAGGGATTTTTTGTGCGTAATATTCAGTTGGGAGGCAACTCACTTACGCAGAATATAGCCGACAGCCTCGGCAAGCCATTTGTTCAAGCGGAGGCGCTGAAGCATAGATTCTTTGATGAGAAGAACGGCTATTCTGGGGATGATTCAGGTGCGCAGTTGCTAAACAAATGCTCCGAGTCGTTCATGCGCCGCATGAGCCAAGAGATTACGCGTTCGATCGTTAATTATCGCCGCCAGAAGGGTGGCGTCGCGCCGAAGCGCATTTTGTTGAATGGTCGTGGTTCATTATTGCAGGGCCTAGCCGAGCAATTGTCGACCACTCAAAAAGTGCCAGTCGAATTTTTTGATCCTCTACGAAATGTCACTGTAGATGGTTCAATTGATACCGATATCGATGTGCTACGGATGCAGACCAGTGAGATCATCGGTGAAGCTTGCCGCGAGATGGTCCCAGATTCCGCGGGAGTGAATCTACTGCCGGAGAGCATTCAAAGCGCGATGGCGTTTGCCCAGAAAAAGCCTTTTGTATTAATTGCGGCAGCCTGTCTCGCGTTGGCGCCACTGCCTGCCTGGCTAGCCGTTAAGAATGCGCATTCGGTCTATTCAGAACAAGTGCGTGTAATTGAGTCAGGCCTACAACCGCTGCAGTCGAGCCAAGCGCAAATTCGCGACTACCAAGCGCAAGCCGAAACGACTAGTCGAGCGATTGAGCGAGTCGAAGGTTTGGTAAATTCTAAATCAAACTGGATTCAGTTTTTTGCTGAGCTTCAAGGGAGTATCCACCAGGCCGAAGATGTGTGGCTGGATAAGCTCAACATTCTTCGTGAGCAGTCTGCGGATGGTAAGTCTTCCTATGAAGTGCTTGTCGAGGGGCAGCTGCTCGTGCGTGAGGCTGTCAATGGCGCTGAGAATGTGGATGAAGACGTGTTGTCTGATCAGCTCAAGAGTTTGCGAGCCAGTTTTGAAGATTCTGAATTCATCGTCTCGTCGCATTCGCCTGTGATTACTTGGACTAAATTACAAGAAGGTCTCAATGTTCTCCCTTTTAGTATCAATTTGGTCGTGGATCCGGCTAAACCATTATAATTCCTATGGGTTTATTTAAGAAAAATCCTGGCTTCTGTACCTTCTGTGTGGTTGCTGTGCTCGTATTTGCGGCTGGCGTCACGCTAGTGGTAATGGAATCTGACAAGCTCTCGAAGTCCATGAGGCAAGTTGCCAGTGTAGATAGCCAATTAAACGGCCTGCTCGTAGCAAACCCAACTCCGACTGCTGAAAATGTGCAAGCTGCGCAACAAAATGCTGCAGAGCTGAGCGCGAAATTGCTCAGTATTCGCCAGAATCTACAGCGCGGCTCACGCTTGACGATTTCGAATGACGGCACACGAGTCATGTCTA
>JABJQI010000109.1 GCA_018663485.1 Opitutia bacterium | reverse complement strand
GTAAACCACTTGAAATTAAGGCTTTAAGAGGCGTCCTTCCAACACACATCGCATGCCTAGTACAGGCACTTTTCGTATTGATTGTTGCAGACCTTGTTCAAACAAACGGTAACTACTAGTCTGCTGTGCATCAGATTTCTGTATACTTAATACAAATGAAAATTAAAAATTGGGACATATTTTTGTTCATCGTCTTTTACCACCTATTACTTGTTGTATTGATCCCGGCTGTGATCACAGCAATTAGTTGGCCCGCTGCTGTATTATTTTTGATCACCTACATAATTGGTGGCATGTCGATCACTGTCGGCTACCATCGTCTCTACGCTCACAAAGCCTATTCGGCTAATGCCTTTTTCGAATGGTGCATTTTACTAGGCTCAGCGCTTTCCCTGGAGATGTCAGCACTTAAGTGGTCACACGACCACCGGATCCATCACAACCATGTCGATACGGACAAAGACCCCTACTCGATTAAAAAGGGATTTTGGTATGCACACGTGCTCTGGCTGTTCGACTATCAGCGCAATTATGATGCCTCTCTGGTCGCAGACTTACTGAAGAACCCGCGCGTCGTCGTACAAGATCGCTATTACGGGGTATTCGTCGTGGGCGTAAACCTTGCCGTATTTGTTACCGGCTGCCTGCTGGTTGGGCCACTCGCCTCGTTCTACTTCGGAGTGCTCTTACGCATCGCAATGATTCACCACAGCACTTGGTTCATTAACTCATTGTGCCATACGATCGGCTCGAAGACATATGCTCGCGAATTGAGCGCAGTGGACAACGTCCTACTCGCACTTCTTACCTTTGGTGAGGGTTACCACAACTACCACCACGCTTTTGCGGCAGATTATCGTAACGGCATCCGCTGGTATCACTTCGACCCTTCGAAATGGACGATCTGGCTCGCCTCCAAACTCGGCATGACAGATAAGCTACGAGTCATTAATGAGGTCGCTCTGCAAAAGGCGCTGGTGCTAAAGGATAAGCAGCTGATAATTCGACATTTAGATACAGAAGTGGATGCTGTCGCTGCTGAACTCAAAGCAAAGCTCGAAGACGTCTCTGCGGCATTCGAAGCCAACGCAGTAGCAGTCATGCTCAAAGCACGCGAGTTAAAACAAGCCAGTGATGTGCAGAGCAAGACCATCCAAAGAGAGATGAAAGAACTTCGTGCCTCCCTCAAGATCACTTGGAATGAATGGATTGCGCTAACTAAGCAGGCGACCATGCAATACGACTTGGCTCACTAGCCGGGGGAATTAAGCTCGATCTTTTATGAACCAAATCGCTGTCACGCATACTGTGCGGCTACGCCTTCCTGTGTTTCATGGAAATTGGCGTGTAATAGGGATCGGTACTGGGAGACACGCCCTCATTTGCGGCAAAATAGTATAAATAGGGGCCGCCCACATGCGATACCATGAGTTGCTCAAACCAGCTACAGCGCTTCACGGACATCTTGCCTCTAAGGTAAAACTGCCTGTCGTTCCGATCGAGACATTCCCACGATTCGACGATGAGCCTTTCTCATTGATCAAACTGTGGGCTACTTACTGCACCAACCAGAGACCGCAACCGAGTGGCGGGATGTGTACTGTCTTGTTTCCGAGCGGGATGCATGCGGAGACTAAGCCAGACACTTTGAAGCGTTCATGATCTGCGATTTGAAGCGCGCGCTCAAGGCAATCCACATCACAAATAATATTGGCATATTCCAAATGCGGGTTCACTGCGAAAATCAATATCGGCGCATCGATACTGCGGTCCGCATTATAAATTGCGACAGTCGCACTCGAGCCTTCTGCAACGAAGAATTTGAGATAACCGTCCTGCAGTGCGCCATCATAGCGAAAAGCCTTCCCCAGTGCCGACAGGCGAAATGCAATCCAATTACGGAAATAGGCATGTGTGCCCGAGTAAACCAAACGACGGTTGTAATCGAGTGCGTTGACGTCGCCACGCTGATAGGTATTAGAAATGCCCAGCTTCGAGCGCATGAAGTCCTGCCCTTCAGCGAGCATTGGAACGCCTAGCGAAGCAAATAGCACTGCTGCCATTAAATGTGTGCGGCGGCGGTCTAACAATGTCGGATCTGTGCCATCCTGCTCTGCACGTTCAGTAATGCGATCCATCCAGCATTGGTCGTCATGGGACTCAGTATAATTGATTGTCTGCGCCGCAAAGCGACTACTCGATGGAGAACCTGCCAAGAAATACTGAATTGAATCTTGATTTCCTTTTCCACAGACGTAGTCGGCAATTGATTCACGGAAGCCGTCGTTCCATGAAGCAAAGCCAGTCTTTTTCAATTCGTCTTGAATGTGGCCACGAAAACTCCACGGCTCGGCAATCAAAATGACTGACGGCTTCACCTTTTTCAGCTCGATTTCGATTTCGCGCAACACCTCGATTCCGATCAGCTCAGCTAGATCAAAACGGAAGCCGTCGACATCGTAGGTCTCAATCAAATGCGTTAAACTATCGATGATGAGTCGACGTGCCATTGGCGTATCGCAGCGTAAATCGTTGCCACAGCCGCTCCAATTCATCAAATCATTCGCCTCATCCATGTGGAAATAGTAGCATTTATCGACAAACAAGAGATGGTTTGGCTCACCAACGTGATTATACACCACATCAATAATTACCGAAATACCTTGTTCATGAAAGTCTTGGATTAAGCCGCGGAACTCTTCGATTTGTGAAGCCTTCTCAGGCTCTAACGCATAGCTACTCTCCGGGGAAAAGTAGTTCACTGTCATATAGCCCCAGTGGTAGTCTTCCTTTCTGAGGTTATCGAACTCTTGAATTGGCTGCAATTCAATCGCGTTGACGCCGATTTCTTGTAAATAAGAACCCTTGGCTTTAAGCCATTTTCGAAGACCCGCATAGCCTCGACGCTCTTCTGTAGTTAGTTCAATCGGTGCATGGGCCGCCAAATCGCGGACGTGCCCTTCAAGGATCACCAAATCGTGCCAGGCCGGTGCTGTATGGGGTCTAGCGACCTTCTGCAAACGCGCAGGATCGACTACCATCGCAGGACCGCGATGGCCAAGGCATGCCTTGGCGTAGGGATCCAGCACTGCAAAATCTAGGTCAAAGTGGGACGTGCCTTCATGGTTATCGCCGAGCACGCGAAAGGAATAATAACTGCCAATTAAGCTCTTATCGAAACTAACTTCCCAAGTGACACCATCCACACAGTGCATCGGAACCAGAGCCGCATCAGACTCGTCTGCATTCTGCCCATAAGCCAGTTTGACTCCACTTGCACGGGGTGCAAATAGTCGAAAAGTAGTTCGACCCTGCTCAACAATTACCCCCAAGGGTAGATCCGTGGATGACGCGATTAAAAACTGCGTGTGTGGCAGTTCATGTGTTTCAACATGCTTGGCGTCTCGCCAAAGGATTTTCTCATTACCCTTTGGTGTGTAGTCCTCGGGCGTACAAAAGCGAAAAATGTGCTTACCGGTTTGCTCTGGATGAAACTCGTAGTTAGTCACACCGTCAGGACAGCGCACATAATTCGGCGCGCTATCAGGTACGTCGAACCAGTCACCATTTTCCGTGACAAATTTAAATTTAAATGACTTTCCTTCAGGTATATGCTTAGCTGGCACGCTGACTTCATAAGTCGCACCAGCTTCAGCACTCAACGGCGTAAGTTCCCACTCCGGCTTGCCGATTGCTTCGCTCCATTCGTTGAACTCACCTGCAAGGTAAACACGGACGGTACGATCTAACAGCTGTGGGTAGCGTTTCGACTGCATTGCAAACACCCAACTCTGTTTGTTGCGGTAATAGCGGCAATAGCGCCCAGTTTCTTCCGAGCTTAAGCGCTCTAATGCACCGAGGTTAATATCCGCGGGTCCCAGAGACAGCGGAGGCAATGTAGTTGTGCCCGACCAATCTGAAGCTAAAATCACTAATCCGGAATTATCTGAAATCCAGAAAGCATGTGCGATGTTTTTGACCTTTTCTGTCATAATATAAACCTATCATTCATTAAGATTTTATTATAGAGCAATACCCATTCCGTTTTCTAGTCGGTTTCATTGGATGATCGAGCGTTCCTCACACTTAAAAATCTTTTTATTATTCAAAATCAGGTAATGTGTGAATTCATATTATAAGTGCTTTGACTCGTATTGACGCCATGCGTTGATGTCGTTTTGTTTCAAGGATGAAAAAAATCTTGGTAGCCCTATCTGGGGGTGTTGATAGCGCCGTCACCGCCCTGTTACTCAAAGAGCAGGGCTTTGAGGTGTCAGGCGCCTACATTCGTACATGGATGAATGAGGAAATGCCGTTGGCCGATTGCCCAGCGCAGCAAGACATCGAAGATGCTCGAGCCGTCGCCGAGCACCTCGGTATCGATTTTGAGATCGTCAACCTCGTCAATGAATATCGCGAGCACGTCGTTTACTACCTCGTCGAGGGCTATCAGAAAGGCATCACGCCAAACCCAGACATCATGTGCAACCGTGAGATGAAGTTCGGCATTTTCCAGGACTACGCGCTCGACCGTGGATTCGATGCTCTGGCAACTGGGCATTACGTGCGCAAACGTCAAAACGCCGACAAAAGTTTCGATCTGGTACAAGGCGTGGATAGTAATAAGGACCAAACTTACTTCCTTGCCATGCT
>JABJQI010000239.1 GCA_018663485.1 Opitutia bacterium | reverse complement strand
CTACGACCTGACGGCCTCCTCCAAGTGGCTCAACTCCCTGCCGGCCTCACCAGAATTAGACCGCGCCGTCGCCACATACACGTATCGCGCTGCCCAAGAAGACCCACCCACTGCAATGAGCTGGGCGGAGTCGATTAATAATCCAAACATGCGCAATAGGATGATGCAACAAGTCTCCGCTAATTGGAAAAACGACGATCCGGAAGGTTTTACCAACTACCTAGACAATAGCGACTTAAATGAAAAAGAGCGCAAGCAATTAGAAACAGCCAAATCATGGCACTCTAACGGGCGTGGCTGGTGAATTCGGCAGATAGTTAGCTATTTTTTTATCCACTGTCAGACTGGAGTCTATGCGGTTACGCCCCAACCACCGTGATCGTTAAAGAAATAACGAATAAAAACTCACACCAAATCCATTATTTACCGTTGTCATAATGCCTCTGAAGCGTAGCAGTGAGAATCCTGCCTTTACTATGCCGACTCCGCCAGATAGCTCCCTTCCCGCCTCTCCTCTCGAATGGTTTTGCTTACGCACGCAAACTAAGCGTGAGCACATTGCCGCCGCGATTCTCGCAAAAATCGAATCCGTAGAAGTCTTTTGTCCACGTATTAGTCAAATCAAGAAAACTCGGACTGGCAAAAAACGCTTTGTTGAGGCGATGTTTCCGGGTTATATCTTTGCCAAGTTTTCGCTGCGCGATAATTATCGCCGCGTCATCCATACACAAGGCGTCAGTCAACTCGTGCAACAAGGCGAGCGTCGAGCACTACCCGAGCAGCTAATCGAAGATCTCCGCGCCAGTGTGCCCGAAGGCATCATCGAAGCACCCGATCCCAGCATCGCACCAGGCGCACAGGTTAAATTTTCATCTGGCTCCCTACAAGGCCTCAACGGCAAAGTGCTCGCACAACTTTCCGCGACCAACCGCATCCAGGTGCTGCTTGAATTTCTCGGCAACGAGATTACAGTAGCTGTCAGTGCCGACGATATTCTACTAGCTGATAATGCAGAGTAGCCTGACGCATTTTTAAAAAGCATAATGTCGGTAGCGAGTGCCCAGACCTGACCGCTCAATAAGCTTCAATTGCAAGCGTGTTGCTAATGTGCGTGGTCGTGACAATGCTCTTTTTCCAACATCTGGACCTGCTCTTCCAAGCTCGCCTCTACTGGCAAAGTCTCAACTGCCACCTTTGGCTGAAAACACTGCCACAGCGGTATCTTCAATTCCTGCTCCAACTCGCGAATACGGTCGTAAATGATTGGCTTCTGTGCAAAGGGATCATCCGGCAGGTTAGTATGCAATTGTTTAAGAAAGTCATACGCCTCGATATTCTTGCCCTCACGGCGTAGCAGTTCGCCATAAATACGAGCTGCGAAATACGGCGCGTCTGCTTGCTGTGAGGCGAGAAGAAACCACTTCGCTGCATTCGCACTGTCTTTCAAACGATTCAAATAAATCTGCCCGACTTCCAAATAGAGCTTCGCTTTATTCGGGTGAAACTCGCGAGCACGTGCCAGCATTGCAAAGGCTTGCTCAGCTTGCTCACGATCCAGCGCCTGCTGACGGCTATTCGGCACATCCGCATAGCCACCCTCTTCCTGAATCCGCCAATTTGGCACATCATAAGCGATCATGCGCGCTCCATTAATCCAGAAAAAATCTGCCCGCGGATCGAGTGTTGTGACGAGCCGCACCATCGCATTGAGTTTCACCCGATCGCGTCGCTCCCAAATGGTGTTGGTACGGATCCACAAAAAATCGGCCATCACGGCACGAAAGCCACCGAGTACACCGACAACGAGTCCCTGCCCGAGGGCACCTTCAAACGCTTGCAGATTCATCTCTGGTTGTCGTGCCTTTACGACCTGCCATGCTGGTGCTTCAATCGGTCGCATCACTGCGCCCAACAAGATCAAAACTAACAACACGGTGCAAACACTGCGCAAACGCAGAAATATACAGTGAGTGAGACAGTTACCAACAGACATCGCTTAAATTTCCCGTTTTTTGAAGTTCACCTGCGCGAGCAAAATGAATGCAACGGTATAAATAAGCCCGTAAAGGACAATCTGCAGCACCGTACCGCTTGGCAGCGGAGTACTCGAAGCAAACACCATCTGATCGCCGACATTGAATAATTGAAAATTCGGAAAGATCAAGCCGAGCACACGCACTGACCACGCACCGATGCCTGCCTCCATCGATGAATAAGCATCGCGCGCAATATATTGCAGTTGGCAAATAATCAGCATGAAGAACGACACCACCACAGTGTAGAGATTCGTATTAGAGAAGCTGGCAATAAACAGAGCAATTGCGCTCAAAACACCAAATTTCATCCATTGCAGCAGGCCAAAGATCAATAAATCGCCGTAGCGGATCAAACGTCCATCGACGAATTCCTCACCGAGCCGCGCCATCAGGATTGTTTCGCGCCAATAGAGAATGCCACTCAGCACCAGTATGATGACGGTGGTAAAGACTAGCATCAGCATATGCGCGCCAAGGAATTTACCGGCGAGGAACTCTAGTTTATAGATTGGCTTGGCCAAAATCATCAGCGCCGTACGATTCTCGATTTCGCTAAAGAACAGCTGCGTCGTGGCTGCGATCGATAGAATCGAGCCGAAAAAGAACAGCGCGCCAAAGCCGAAGTCGGTGATGAACTTGAGCTCGCCCGTGCCAAAGTCAAACTGTTGAAAGAAGGTCGAACTCACCACCAGCGCCACCGATATCAGCAGCAACGAATTGAAAAACTTCTGCCGCACTGCCTCGAGAAACGTATTGCCGGCGATCAGCCGAATACGAGCAATAGAATCCATTAATCCGATCATTCTGTGCCTCCTTCTATCTGTGAATCAGTGCTGCGCGCGGCCTCGCGTTGTTCAACTTCTTGTAAAAAGAGCGAATCCAAACTCAATCGCGGCTTCTCCACTCGACAAAGCTGCCCGCCCTGCCCAGCAATCGTATCCTTCACAGCTGCAAGCCCATCGGCGCTCAGACCTTCAACTACCAGCGCCTGCACATCTTTTTCCTGCACCAAATCGTCGACGCGGCCCTCACGGACCAACGTGCCACGATGAAGAATCGCCACACGGTCGCACAGCCCTTCGATTTGCGCTAATAAATGTGAGCAAAGCAGCACTGTCTTACCACGCCGTTTCAGCTCACGGATGATCTCCGCAATCGCTGCCGAACCAAGTGGATCAACCCCAGCCGTCGGCTCATCGAGAATCACTAACCGCGGATCATGTACCAATGCTTGCGCCAATCCGATGCGTTGCAACATCCCCTTCGAATAAGTGCCGACGCGGCGATGTGCAGCCTCTGTCATACCGACCAACGCAATCACCTCATCCACCTGCTTAGCAATTTTGCCACGCGAAACGCCACAAATCCGTGCGTAAAAGCGCACCAGCTCGCGGCCAGACAAATAGCGGTAAAAATACGGTGCTTCGGGAAGAAAACCCACACTATGCCGCGCGGCCACAGTGTGGCTGGGCTTGCCATAGATATGACACTCCCCGATTGAGGCATCGAGCAGCCCCAGTACGACTTTGATCGTGGTGCTTTTACCAGAGCCATTCGGCCCAATAAGGCCGAAAATTTCATTGTCGCCCACTTCAAGATTCAAATCGTCGACCGCACGAAGCTTCACGCCACGCATGCCAACCGAGAAATCCTTAGTCAGGCTCTTAATACTAATCGCTGGATAACTCATATTATTGTAAAATACGAAAACTTCGGCAGGTGCGTGGGCCGCTATCGGTTTTGATCTCAGACTGGCGGATATAGCTTTTCAACTCATCTGCAACCGCTCGTTGAAAGGCCTGAACTTCAGACTCCTCGCCCTCGACATAGAGATGCACACGCCCATCAGTAAGATTTTGCACCGTTCCAGCCACCTCGAAGCCCTTTGCCACGCTCATGGTCTGATAGCGAAAACCGACGCCTTGGACATGGCCTTCGAACCAACAATTCATACGGAAAATACTTAAAGTCATAATTATAAAATCGTGGAGAGCGTGCAGAATTGGCACTACGGATGCTTTGATTATTTATCAATATATGCCTGCCTTCGTAATTTAATTAAAGCAAAATCAACTCAGACTGAAAAGGGAGTTGATTTTTAAAATCATAAATACAGATTCAGCAGCATCGGACATGATCCGAACACTATGAGCGATCCAAATTTTGAGCATTCCGACGGCAACTGGGACGAAACACCCAGCGAGCCACATTGGAATGAATACCAATGGCGAAAGTATCTAAAAGGTTCCGACCAAGATACCGCCAAATTTCTTTCGATCTACAACACGCTCAAGCACAAGTCCAACCATCTCGATGAAGTGGCCGTGCAGATGGGCTGGGATGCTGAAGATATTTCGCTGACTGACGAATTTAACACGCCAGAATCCGCAGAAGAAGCCGAGGCGCGTTTCGATGCCAGCGACAACACCCCGTACACCCTGCATCGCCACCCTGTGATTGTGGTGACCCGTGCTCTGTACCGCTATCTGCACGAGAGCTGGGAACACTACATGGCACACAGCCAGAATTATCTTTCGCCGAAGCTCTGCTGGAACTACGCCAATAGTTTACATCAGGCAGAAATGAACGTTTTACTATCAATTCAGGCCATCGACCTTGGTGATTTTGGTCTGACGATTTGTCATCTCAAGAATAGTTTGAGTGCACTGAACCAAACTTTGGCACTACACGACCAAGTAACACATCCGGACCCAGAATTCCTCGCCAGCTTTCGCCAAGAAAATCAAATCCGAATATTTGATCTGCGCGAGATGTGGATCCGTGTGATGAGCGATTGCCGTATTGAGTGCCAACGTCGCCCTCGCGGAGACCAAGACTAACTCTTAATTTCGAAAGTGCTATGAGTAACATACGCCGTTTCTATGGTTGGCTCAAGTGTTCAGATCCTGTTCGTAAGGCTGCACGTTCTCAGCTCAAAGCCGCTAAACGCGGGAATCGAGAGCAATATTTAGCGCTAGCTTCCAACTACATCGATCTGGCGCAGACATTCTTCGGCTGCTCCTTTGCAGAGCCGACCCAGCTGCGCATCGCACGCGTCACGCAGCTATTTAATAAGCTGTGGCAAAACCTGCCCTACACTGAGCGGCTCTCCGACTTCGAGTTCATGCTTGCGCAAGCCTTGATCGAAGGTACTTCCGACAAAGGCCCTACCATTTCAACCGAAGCGCTTGTTAACAAGTTGCGCAGGCTAAGCCCTCAGTCCCGTTTTGCATCTCTAGCTTATGCTTTTGGTAACTGGCCGACGCGCTGGATCGCGCTCGTCATGCGCATCAAGCAAGCAGCCCTGCACCGCATGCTCTCCGAAGCACGTTGCGAACTCTGCAGTATCCGTTGGGAGTCACTCGCACACGAAGAGCGCGATTGCCTCGAAGCCATCAGCGCAAAACTCGACACCTGCCCAGATATTCGCGCCAACAAATTGCTTTGCAAACGCAGTAGCGTTTATCCTCGCGTCAAAGAAATCAAAGCCCAGTGGCTAGAGCTCAGACCCGAACTAGTCGAGGTGCGCATGCGCTATATGCTCAGTCAAGACGGACGCGAGCAATTACTCTCAAATATACTCGACGCAATTACCGACAGCTCCATGCAGCGACCCGCGCTCGTTGATCGCATGGTGAACACGGTCCAATTTTCTCGTCACTCGAAAATCAAGGTCTCATAAAAGTTATAATGTTTCCAACACCCCGACATCTCACCGCACTGCTTTTTCTGACCTGCATTACTGCGATTTCCCACTTGCGGGCCAATATCGTCGCCGGACCCATGCTCGGCCATATTGACATGCGCGAAGCCACCATCTGGTTGCAAACTGATGCCCCAACCAAAGTCCGCGTCGCCTACGCCGAGCAAGGGCAATCCAATGCACTGCGCTGGAGCGATGCCATCCAAACTAGCAACGCCCTCAACAACACCGCGACTTTCACACTCAACGCAGTCGAGCCTGGCAAGAAATACAACTACCGCATCGAGCTCGACGGCAAGCTCGCCGAGGAGCAACATACCTTAAAGACGCCGACCAACTACCTGGGCCGTACCCCGCCAGCCAATCTGCGAATCGCCGTCGGCGGCGCCCACTATGTAACGGAAGATGGTTTCGAGCCGCCCTATCAAATTCGCGGTGGAGGCTACGGGATTTTTTCAAGCATTCTTAGCGAAAAGCCAGAACTCATGATCTGGACCGGCAACACCGCGCACCTGCGCGACAGCGACTGGGCATCTCAGAGCGGCACACTCAAACGATTTGCTAAAGCACG
>JABJQI010000150.1 GCA_018663485.1 Opitutia bacterium | reverse complement strand
TGGGCGGTGGCTTTACGGGCACTGTGATCTCGCGCAGAGGCGCTGATTTTTTTTTGCGATGTGCTCTTGAGAGGGACGACCTCCGTGTCGTCCGGTACGCTGCGGGATTCGCTTCTGGCTCTTGGGAGGGACGACCTCCGTGTCGTCCGGTACCGATGCGGGATTGGCTGACCTGACTAACCATCCATAAAATTTTGGAATTTAATGTTATTTCTAAAGCACTTGCGGTCGACACGGAGGTCGACCCTCCCCAATAGAATCGTCCTTCCCGACAGAATCGGTCAACCCCAGCAGAATCGCGGGATCAACCCGCTCGCCACCAATCGCGCGGCATTTCAATCGACACGCCGTGGGTCCTAACTGCACAATTGCTGCCGCGCCGCGGATTAGAGCTCGATCGCGAAGAATCTTGAGCGCTGGTAGCGCCAGATTTAATTTCTCGCCAGCCCTCCGTGGTTGACCTTGCGGCGACTTTCGCGAATTGATTTATACACTCACTACATTTTGTGAGCTTACATACAAAAATATGTCAAAAATTCCTGATATTGCTCCATTCCGTGCCAAGCTTGAATCCTTGGACGCTCAAATTGCTGAACCGAACTTTTATTCCGATCAACGTCGTGCGGCCGAGGTGGGCCGCGAGCATCAGCGTGTAAGCAGCTTGATCGAAAAATTCGAAGCCTTCAATGCGGCTTATAAAGCGATCGCAGAAAATGAGGCGATGATTGCGGATAAGGAGACTGAGGAAGAAATTCGCGAAATGGCGGAAGAAGAACTGGTCGAGCTTCGCGCTCAGATCGAAACCTTGGAAAACGATGTGTTGCGCGCGATGATTCCACCAGATCCGACCGATAGCCGTAACTCGGTGATGGAAATCCGTGGCGGCGCGGGCGGCGATGAAGCCAATATTTTTGCTGGGGATCTGTTCCGTATGTATAGTCGTTACGCCGAGCGACGTGGTTGGAAGGTGGAAGTGATGAGCACCAGCCTGGCCGATACCGGTGGCTATCGTGAAATTATTTTCAACATGACCGGCGAAGATGCCTACAAGTATTTGAAATTTGAAAGTGGTGTACACCGCGTGCAGCGTGTGCCCGTGACCGAGACGCAAGGCCGCATCCATACTTCGACTGCTACGGTGGCCGTGCTGCCTGAGGCGGAAGAGGTGGATATCGAGATTCGCACCCAGGATTTGGACATTGCGACGATGCGTGCTTCGGGCGCAGGTGGTCAGCACGTTAATACGACTGACTCTGCGGTGATGATGACGCACATCCCGACTGGAGTGACGGTGTATTGTGCCGACGAGCGTTCGCAGATTAAGAATCGTGCCAAGGCGTTAACTGTGATGCGCTCGCGCTTACTCAAGGCGAAAGAGGACGAGGAACATGCGAAATATGCTGCAGAACGTAAGGGCCAGATTGGCACCGGCGACCGCTCCGAGCGCATTCGCACTTACAACTATCCGCAAGGTCGCCTCACCGATCACCGGATTGGCTTGAACCTGTCGTTGCCGTCGGTAATTGATGGAGATCTTGAGGATCTGATCGATGGTCTGCAGGATTTCGATTATGATGCCCGTATTCAGAATCTGTTGAAGGCACAGGCAGAGGGCTGAAACTAGGGAGACTTGAGAGCTGAGGCTTGAGAGCTGAAAGTGCAGAAAAATGACTTCGAAAAATTCTGTCTATAAAATGCGAAATCGTTTGTTTGTGGCGCCGTTGCTTGCAACGGCCAGCAGTTGGATCAGGCCAATTACCTAAGAGGCCGTTGCAAGCAACGACGCCACAGTTTAATGTAAGTCTAATTTTCTAAAAACGTATTATGGCACTGTTAACGATTCGCGTAATTAAAGAGCGCACGGAGGTTTTCTTCGAGTCCAAGGGCGTGCCGAATGCACGACTGGATACAGATACATTGATTGCATACTCGCTCGGGGTGAAGCGGCTGGAATTGTATCTCGACCTCGATCGTCCACTCACTGAAACGCAGCTCGCCGCTCTGCGCCCTCTGGTCAAACGCCGTGCGGAGCGCGAACCGCTGCAATACATCGTCGGCACGGTAGATTTCTGCGACATGGAGCTCAAAGTGGATCGGCGGGCATTGATCCCACGCTTCGAGACCGAAGAGTTGATCGAGCTTGTGACTGAAGCCTTAACGGCAAACCCCAAGATGATTTTGGATTTGGGCACGGGGTCTGGTGCGTTAGCCTTAGCGTTGGCAAATAGATATCCAGAGGCCCGCGTCGATGCGGTCGATGTCAGCGCCGAAGCGCTTTCGCTAGCACAAGAAAATGCGGCCGCTCTGGGGTTAGATGCTCAGGTCACGTTTTATGAGGGAAATTGGTGGCGCCCTTTGGGGCTAGGTGAGCAACGCTATGATCTCATAATTTCAAACCCGCCATATTTAACCGACGAAGAAATGACCACCGCCGAGCCCGAAGTGGTCGACTACGAGCCACACAACGCGCTGGTTTCGGGCGCGGATGGCCTTGACGATTGTCGCCTCATTTTTAAAGACGCCGCGAGTCACATGAAGCCTGGCGGGTTGCTGGCGCTGGAGACCGGTATCGCACAGGCCGAGGCTTTGGATGCACTGGCTGTGGCGGCCGGGTTGCAAGGTGAGTGCCTGGAGGATTTATCTGGACGTCCGCGATTCTATTTCGCGCGGTAATAGGGAGGACGAACTCCTGGCATAAAGCCAGTCGCTACGAAGGGCGCGAGTCGCTACCTACCAAGAATCACCCATAGCGAGCGGGTTTATCCCAATGCCACTGCATATTGAATTTAATACAATCGCTTCGCTAGAGAGTGGGAGACTTGGAAGGGGAAAAACTTTGATAATTACCCCGTTTATTTCCTTACACCTGCCGTCCAAACGCCACGGCTAAGCCCATCAAGGTAAGGTCCTCGACGAAGTGGCTTTTCTCCACCCAGTCCTTGGTGAGATTGGCAATGCTACCGCCTGTGGAAAGCACCACTGGCTTGCCTTCACCGCGCGTTTTAAGTTCTGTTAGGACGCGGGCAAGGAGGGCGTCGACCATGCCGGAAAAGCCGACCGCGACGCCGAGTCTCATCGCGTGCACGGTGGATTTACCAATCGCTCCTTCGAAGTTGAGTAGATCAGCTTCGCTGAGTTCAGGCAGAAGTGCCGTTTGCTCGTGTAGGTAGCGGGTCATCACCGCGAGACCGGGGGCGATGATACCGCCTTCGTAGCCTGCGCTAGTAATAATGTCGAAAGTAACTGCGGTGCCCATGTCGAGGATGATGGCGGGTACGCCGTAGTATTGCTGCACGGCGATGGCATTAGCAAGGCGGTCTTGGCCGATTTCTTCGGGGTGGGGATAGGCGAGGTCGAGTCCGTGGCAGCTCTTATGCGTGAGGTGAAAAATGGGCAGACTGAATCGACGGACACTGGCTTCTAAGTGCGCATTGATCACTGGTACCACGGAGCAAAACGAGATACCGGTGACGCCCTTAAGCAGTGGTTCGAGCAACGTGGCAAAGGCTTTAGATTCGCCGTCGCGAAAGCCGTCGGTCGGGAAATGCCCAGTATCGGTGACGGTTTGGCCGGTTACAATTCCGTAGTGGCAGCTGGTGTTGCCGACGTCGATAGTTAAAATTTTCATTGTTCTATTCGTAGTGTACGCGTTTGCTCGCGCCCGATTATTGTTGGGCTTATGCAGGCGCGAGCAAGCTCGCACGCCACGTATAAGGTGAATTACTTCTTTAGCGTAACATCACCGGCGCGAACGGGAATTGTGCTGCCGTCGGGTTGGGCGAGTAGCAGTGCCCCGGATGCGTCGATGCCGCTGGCGATGCCAGAGATGACTGTGCCAGCCTGAAGTGCAGTGACTGGTTTACCGCTGAGTGAGCTGAGCGGTGCCCAGGCATCGGCAAGTGTTTCGGTGGTTTTATTATGAATACAAGCCTGGTAGGCCTGATTGATCGCTTGCAGCACGCGGGCGGCAACTTTGTTGATCGGCAGTTCGTGGCCGTGAATCGCGTAGAGACTGGTGGCGACCTTGCGCAGCTCCTTGGGAAATTTGCATGGGTTGCTGTTTAGGTTAATGCCAATGCCAAAGACGATGCTGCGCAGACTGTCGGAATCCATTTTCGCCTCTGTGAGCATGCCGGCGAATTTGCGGCCGTCGCAGTGTAGATCGTTGGGCCATTTAATCTGCAGTTTGGCTTTGGGTGTGAAGCTTTGCAGTGCGCGGCAGATGGTGATGCCAGCCCACAGTGTGAAATGTTGGAGCTGTTGCGGCGCAATGTTGGGCTCAAATAAGACTGTCAAATACAAGTTATCGGCAGAAGCACTATACCAGTCGCGTCCGAGGCGTCCGCGGCCTTTGGTCTGGCAACTAGAAGCGATGGCGAACGGACTGTTTCGGCCATAGCTGATTTGCCGTTCAGCTTCGCTGTTAGTGCTGTCGATCACTGGAAAATAAAGCAGATCGAGTTCTGCCTCGGCGTCTTGCATATAATAACGAAGCAAGGCGGGATGTAACACTTCTGGCTCTTGTGAGAGGCGATAGCCGCGGTTGCGTACTGCTTCCAAGGCGAAGCCTTGCTCGCGCAGTTTCTCTAGTTTTCCATGGATGGCAGGGCGGGACACGCCTAGCTGCGCGGCGAGCAAGCTGCCAGAAACAAAATCGTCGGGCGCATCGAGTAGTGCCTTGAGGATGGCGAATTCGTCCTCGGTACTCTTAGATTCTTTGTAATCAGTGTCGGTGCGCATGTTATTAGATGAGAAGTGAGGTAGTGACGATGGGGAGTGATAATGGTGAACAGTCTTTGTCTATTTAATCCTAATCATCTCTTCTACTGTTATTGCCAATCGAGACCGATGTCCTTCCAGGTGCTTTGGTGAATGGGGGCCCCAGTGGAAATAAAGTCGAGTCCAAGCGCTCCGAGCCTCGCGATAGTATCGAGTTGGATACCGCCACTGGCTTCGCTGCAGGCGCGGTCGCCGATGATTTCGATGGCAGCAATCAGCTCATCCTCACAGAAGTTATCGAGCAGGATGATGTCGGCGCCAGCCTCAAGCACGGCTGGGATTTGTTCAAGTGTATCGACTTCGACTTCGATTGCGAGGCCCTCGCAGGCACCGCGTGCCAGGCTGACAGTTTCGGTGAGTCGGTCGCCACCAGTGGCACCAGCCACTTCGAGGTGGTTGTCTTTGAGCATCACACGATCGAATAGGCCGATACGGTGGTTGTAGCCGCCGCCACAAGCGAAGGCGTATTTCTGTAGCACGCGGTAGCCAGGCAGTGTTTTGCGTGTGTCGAGCAGCACGGTGTCGCTCTGGCCGAGGGCATCGGCGTAGGCGCGTGTTTCGGTGGCGATGCCAGCGAGGTGCTGGAGAAAGTTGAGAATGATGCGCTCAGCTTGCAGCAGTGGGGCAGAGGGGCCAATGAGGGTGCCGAGCGCATCGCCAGCTGCGACTCGTCCGCCGTCTTGCACATGTGCTTCGAAGCTGCGGCCTTCGCCATACGAGTTCAATGCGAGCTGCACCAAGCCGAGGCCGCAGACGACCATCGGCTCACGGGCAGTGAGTTGCGCAGTGCCAAGTGCGCCCTCGGGCATCAGCGCGGTGGTTACATCGCCCAGTCGCTCCGGCCTTTCAACGAGTCCCGCGCCTGCGAGGTCCTCGATCTTTGCGAGGCCGACGAGTTGGCGTAAATAGTCCGGATCGAGGTCAGCCCAGCTGAGTTGTGTGCGAAAGTCGGCTTGTGTATATCTGCGTACGGTGGACATGTCTGAATTATTCGAAAGATTGAAAGTCGGAGACTCTTTGGTTACTACGCTCAAACACAATGTGCTTTCTCAATTCGCTATGTGTCGGGCTTCCGCCGATCCCAATGCCTCCACTGACGCCACCACGAGAGCTGATGCCGATCGAGTTGAAAATATTATAATTGGGCTCAATCTTATGGTATTCCCAAATGTAGCGTGTGCCGCTGGAGCTAGTATCGGACTTGATATGGCTAGGGTCGCCGAGGGCCATGCGCACTTGATCTTCATCGAAGCCGATTGCAATTTGGCCGCTGCGGATGAGGCGTTTTTCGGTGGCGGAGTAGCGGTTGAACTGTGCCCCACTGGCAGCTATACGTTGGCTAGTCGTCGAGCAGCCGCTGATCAGGACGATGGCAAGCGCGCAGAGCAGATGAGATATTTTCATAATGAGTGACTGTTGAAGGATGAGAGATGAAACTAGGCTTAATAGTTACCATAAGATGCTGATCGATTCGCTCCAGACTAATGTTTGAGTGAAAACACACTCGCAGTTTAGCATACTTTGACTATCTCAGTAATTATGGTTTTGGAAATCTGTTTTGTAATCATGCTCTCAATTGGAGTGGCGGCCTTGTTTTGGTTGATGGTGCGTCAGTCATCGGAAAAGATCGTACGCCAGTATCGAAAGATCGCGCAGCAACTAAAGATTGATTTAACAGAGCCAACGCCGCAGCTCGCAGGGTTCATTCGCGCGGAGCCATTTGTGCATGGCGTGTATCGCCAACGGGAGCTTTCGATCTCGGTACCGGGCAAGGGGCTACAAAATACGCGTCAAATTGAGACGATTATAAAGGTTCAAGTCGACGACGAGTCATTCACATGGCAAACCACTGCGGCGGGCTTGCTCGGCGGTTTGCGACAACGCGACAGTGGTTCGAAGCAACGTTGGTTGAGCGGCGACTCATCATTTGATTCTGCGATCGACGTGCGTACTAATGATGATGTTCGACTCGCGCGTCTTTTCGACAGCGATCGCCGTGCGCTGATTGCCACGGTTTTGAAAGATTCGAAAGGCATCATTGCCCAGGGCGGCGGTGTGTTGTCTTTTTCTGAATTTGGTTTGATTGCCGATGATACTAAGCGTGAGCGCTTTCTGCAGCTGGCTGAGCTAATCTGCGATTTGGCTGAGTCGGTTGAAAGTCGATAAGGCTTCGCGTTCAAAGCGGATGTGATTAAAAAGCTCATCTCTTCGGGCCTCTGGAGATCATCTACTTCCAAAACACCAAGTGATCTATAAGTTCGAAAATAAGATGAAAAGAGTTCTAATGATTAGGTACTTTCATTCGTCTCACAATTATTATGAATCATTCACTCTCAAAACTCTCGGTATTTCTCCTCGCTGCGGTTGCTTCGGCACAGCCCGCGCTCACAGTTTATAACGAAAACTTCGCTGTGGTGCGAGATACGGTTTCGCTCGATCTGAATGCGGGGCTCAGTGATGTCAGCTACAGTGGGGTGACTGCGCAACTCGAGCCCGAGTCGGTGATTCTACGTGATCCCAGTAGCGCGGTCACGCTCAGTGTGGTCGAGCAGAGCTATCGGGGCGATCCAGTCGATCAGCAACGATTGCTGCAAATGTTCGAGGGGCAATCGATTCGGTTTCTAAAGGTGTTGGACGGCAATGAGGTGGTCGAGTCGGGCAAAATTATCCGTGCGCCTTCGATGATTACCACCAAGAATCCATATGGCAATCCGCAGCCGAAGCACTTGGAGCCAATTATAGAAGTCGATGGCGAGCTGCAGACGCGGCTCCCAGGTGTGCCAATCTTTCCGAGTCTTGGAGATGATTCGGTGCTGCAGCCAACGCTGTCGTGGAAGCTACATTCTGACAAAAAAGCAGCTTTTGACGCCCAGCTCAGCTATTTGACCAACGGCATATCGTGGAAGTCCGACTACAACCTCGTGCTGCCCGAACAAGGCGACGCGGTGGCGCTCACTGGCTGGGTTTCAATCGAAAACAACACCGGCAAAACCTTTCAAAATGCGAAGATCAAACTCATCGCGGGCGACGTGAATAAGGTGGAGCTACCGAAACCGCAGCGCCGCGAAAAGGTCTACGCCATGGCGATGGCTGATGTATCTACAGCTCCCCAAGTCGAAGCGAAAAAGTTCGACGAATTTCACATGTACGCATTACCGCTCGCAACGACGCTGCGCGACCGTGAAACCAAGCAGGTGGAGTTCGTCCGCGCTGAGAATGTGCAAACCACCAAGCTCTACGTCTATGAGGGGCTGAAGGCGGGCTACCGCGGCGGAATAAATTTAAATCAAAACTATGGCCAAAACGGGCAGCCAGACGTAGCGATTTATCGTGAGCTTGAGAATCGTAAAGAAAACGGTCTTGGTGTGGCATTGCCAGCTGGGCGCATGCGTTTTTATCGGATGGATGAGGACGATCAGCTCGAGTTTACCGGTGAGAATACCATCGATCATACGCCGAAAAACGAGACCATCCGCGTCTATCTGGGCAACGCTTTCGATATTGTCGGCGAACGAAAGCGCACGAATTTCTACAAGCACCCGAGTCAGGATTTAGTCCGCGAGACTTTTGAGATCGAGATTCGTAACCGCAGCGAAGAGTCCGTGACGGTGAGAGTGGTGGAGCCGCTTTTTCGTTGGTCGAATTGGAAGATTCAAAAGCCAAGCCAAGAGTTTGAGAAAACCGATGCGCAAACCATTGAGTTTCCTGTGGAGGTCGAAGCTGATGGCACACAGACAGTGACCTATACAGTCGAGTATACTTGGTAGCGGCTTGGTGCTCTTATTGAAGCCAAGATCATACAAGTGGAGGAAATCGCGAGATAAACTCGTTCGCTGTGATATTCGCTTCTGGTTCTCGGGAGGGATGACCCCTGTGTCGTCCGGTACCGCTGCGGGAGCGGCTTACATGATTAACCGCTCACAGAGAATCTTGGATTTTTATAATATTTCTGAACTGCTTGCGGTCAATACGGAGGTCGATCCTCCCCAATAGAATCGCCGCCATGATGAATCTTTTTTGTAGCGACTGGCTTTACGCCAGGATTCTCAGAGTAGTCCTGTATGGGCGGTGGCTTTGCGGGCACTGTGATCTCGCGCAGAGGCGCAGAGTTTTTTTGGCTTTGGCTTTGCTGGATTTGGGAAGGATGACCTCTGTGTCGTCTGGTACCGCTGCGGGAGCGGCTTACATGATTAACCGCTCACAGAGAATCTTGGATTTTTATAATATTTCTGAACTGCTTGCGGTCGACACGGAGGTCGACCCTCCCAACAGAATCGCCTAACCCCGCTCGCTGCACTCAGAGGTGTAACCATTCCTTTGTCGGGACTGGCTTTATGCCAAAGGTCGAAGCCTCTCAAAAGCGTTTACTCCGCTTGCTTCGCCTTCTTGTCTAAATAAATTTTTTGCAGGGCTGCAAAGTCTTCGTTGCGGGAGCCACTGAGGATGGTGTGGTCGTAAAGTTCGTGCTGCTGCATTTCATCGCTGGCGACTTGCATGCGGCGCTGGATTTCGTCTTCAGCGTCCGTCGCACGGCCACGTAAGCGTTGCTCTAGCTCTTCGAGGGTGCGCGGCATGATAAAGACGGTGACGACATTGCCCTTGAGCAATTCATCAGTCTGCGCGGTTTCGCGCATTTGCGCGGCGCCTTGCACGTCGATGTTGAGCAGTAGGTCGGTGCCAGCAGCGAGTTTGTCCTGCACTTCGCTTTTGAGGGTGCCATAAATGTGACTGTGGACGTGGGCGTGTTCGTAGAAATGCTCTTCGGCGATCTTTTGCTCGAAGGTGGCGTGATCGAAAAAGTAGTAATCCACATGGTCCTTTTCTCCTTCGCGTGGTTTGCGGGTGGTCGAGGTGACGACGCGCCAGAGGGCAGGCACTTCAGCGAGCATACGGTCGCACAGTGTTGTTTTGCCACTACCTGCGGGGCCAGAGACAATAATAAGGAGGCCAGTCTGGGGAGCGTTTTTCACTTGTTTTAGTACGTGAAAGCGACGCCTATGAGCAACAGTCCGTAGGCAGCAAAAGCGCCGCCGAAGAGTTTAGGACGGCGCTCTGTCTTGTAGAGCCATTCAAAGAAGTCGCGTAGTTTGTAGGGATTCGCGCCGAGGATCAGCGACACTACAATGGCTACATATACAAAAGTGACCAAAAACAGACGCGCCAGTGGTAGCTGCATGTAGGCGGCATCGAGAAGCACGCCGGCAGTCATGAGAATGAGCGCTGCCAATCCGCGCACGGCGAGAAAGTCAGGCACGTAATAGAACGAGCCTAAGGCAGTGACCAGGAAAATGATGAACAGGATATTTTTATATTGTCCGAAGTCTGCAGGCCCCAGCTGCAGCACTTTGTAAAGAAACCACGCAGCCGCGGCGCCGAGCAAGATAAAGGCAGCTGCCTGCGAGCGCGGAAAAGCCAGCGTGCTGCTGGCAGTTTTCATGCCGTGCCAGAAATAGTGGCCGCCGAAGACGAAAAGAAAGATTCCTGTGTAAAGTGTGGCTTGAAAAAGTGTCATGGTCAAAGGTCTGATCACTGATAAGTGATCGTTGCTAGGTAATGGGTAATGGCTGTGGCCGCGGGTTAAAGCAAAAAAATAAGACGGAATTGATCAGACTGCAGATCTGCGAGTAATAAAAGCGTATGGATTTAAACTCGCAGGTTCAGTGCACTCGATCGATTTCGAGCACCAGTGTGCCTGCGACAACATCCACTGAATGCACTCTGCGGTCAATGAGTGGTCGGCCGTATGCGAGTCATGGCATGTGCCGATGATGTGGCGGGATTGACGAAGCTATTCCGACCGACGAAGCGCCAAGGTCGAAACCACTGCGAAGCTTTCGTTGCGCACTGATTGGTTAAACAACCAGTGCGCCAGCTTCGGGAAACCGTTTGGCATAACCGGCGATGTAGGAGCATAGCGGTAGGACCTGCAGCTGTTCGGCGCGCGCGCTGTCGAAAGCAGCTTTAGCCAGTAGCCCTGCGATGTTTTGTCCGCGTAGTTCCACCGGCACGTAGGTATGGTGAATCGTCATCAAGCTGTCGGATCGAGTGTATTCCAGCACCGCAGTAGCTTCGCCGATGGCGATTTCAAAGCGTGCATGATCGCTGCAATGGTGAACTGTGGGCATTAGTTAATCATTAGGGTGGAGGTCTGCCAGGAATCTCAGAGCAGTGAAGGTAAGATCTCAGTTTTCAAGTCTCAAGTCTGTTCCTTCACTTGCCCAGAGGGCACCCAGTTCAATCACTCTTCGCTTGGTTCAGGGCAAACCTTCGGTTTACCATCTTTGCACTGTCGTGCTTCGTCAGCTCTCAGCCCGTTGGTCGCTTGTACCAAAAGCCGCAGAACCTGCGAGAGCGTACTGCAATCGGGGCCAGCATCATAAAAAAGACCCAGCCGAGTAATTTGGGGCCGCTATACCAGTGGAATTTGCGAGCCGAGGTGCGTGCGGTGGGTTGAGTGATAATGTCAAAGCGCATGCCATGTGCTCGGCCCCATTTACGCAATTGCCGTGATAGCCGCACCTCTTCACTGGCGTAGAGTTTTTGATCAAATCCGCCGACGGCCTCAAAGGCAGCGCGTTGACAAAACAGAAAGCTTCCCGCGGCTGTACGAGTAAAGGTTGAAATTCGTCTCCATGTAGCGATTCCCCAGCGGCCAAGCACTCCGGCTTGCTGAGTGTTTTCAAATTCAATGATGGCCCCACCGCCGCAGCTGCCAGTTGTGAGTTGACGCAGTGCTGCGGCTAAGAGCCCGGCACAGATTCGCGTATCGGCATCAATAAAAATCAGCTGCTGCCCGCGGCTAGCTTGTGCGCCAGTATTGCGTGCGCGAGCGATTTGATTGATCGGTTCGTACACCACTAGATCCGCGCCTGCCGCTGTGGCAATCGCAGCGGTACTGTCGGTGGAGTTGTTATTGACTACGATGCACTCGCCAATGAGTGGTTGCGCGGCCATTGCCGTGCGAATCGCATCAAGCGTCGTCGGTAGCTCAGCTTCTTCATTAAAAGCGGGAATGATGATCGAGTAGTCAGGCACGTCAGGCATAGGGTGCAACTTGGCTGAGCTGGCTGGTAACGCAACCTCTCCCAGCTCAAATTTGCAAGATGCTGTGTGTTCGAAGTCCCATGCATAAGGTGTCCTGAGCCGCAGTGCGAGTCTGGTGAATGCCTTCTGCTAGGCTCTTTCAACTACGCAGGCTAGCGCACTGTGATGGCGCAAAATTAGCGTCTTCCTGCTGCGCGAGCGGGGAGTGGTGCGGCGTTGCTCATTACGGTATTGACGATCACACTGTGTTCGGTGGCCACCGCCTCGTAGGCGGATTGTAGTGCTGGCCAGACCACAGTGGCTTCGCCCCACACCACGGTCGACATTGTGCCGGTGTCGCGATCAATGCCTGTTGCGTCGAGTGCATCGAGGTAGGCATGCACCGCTTCGCGAACGCATCCGTCGAGTGCATAGACGGAGACTTGAACAGAGATGAGTGGATCTGTTTTAGGTAATGGCAGTGGAGCTTGTGTCATATTTGCTAGCTGAAGGAATCAGCCGGGGCTGTCACTCCTTGTTTTATGCCTGTCTGTGGAACAATTTTCGTGGAACATTGTAATTCGTTTGTGAGTCTGTGTGTTGTGGCACTTTTTAGTTATTTTGATCTCCGTGGAACAATTTACGTGGAACATTTATTTGTTCGCATTCGTATGACGCGGACCACGCGGAGGTGGTCCCTCCCTTGGTGGATTTAGACCGGGGAGGGCCGACTATCATGCCCTTCAGGGTGCTCCGCCTCGTGCGCGGATGGCTGAGTCGCTTCGCTCTAGGTGTGGATGCGCAGGCACAAAAAAGCCCGCGATCACTCGCGGGCTTTTGTCTAAATTAGCTATGCGCAATTAGCACTCTGGCTACTATTTACTGTCCGTTGAACTAAACTAACATCAGTGCGGGCGTCTCAAGGATTTCCTTGAGGGCTTGCAGGTACTGTGCGCCAACGGCGCCGTCGATGGTGCGATGGTCGCCGGAGAGACCGATCTTCATGACTTGCCCGACCACGATTTCGTCGTGCTCATTCACTACCGGCTTCTTGATCGTCGCACCGATGCTGAGAATCGCCGCATTGTTCGGATTGATGATACCGTAGAAATCGGAGATGCCGAACATACCGAGATTGGTTACCGTCAAGGTGGAGCCGCTCATTTCGTTGGGAGTGAGCTTCTTGCCTCGTGCCTTCTTAATTAGAACCTTCGCTTCTGCGCCGATTTCACGCAGACCTTTGGTCTCTGCGGCACGGATCACCGGAGTGACGAGGCCATCATCGATCGCAACGCCGAATGCGAGATGCACGTTGGCGTGTTGCTTGATGGTGTCACCTTCCCATGAGCGATTGATCGCAGGTACGCGCCGCACCGCCTCGGCTGCAGCCTTGAGGGTCAGGTCATTGACGGAGAATTTTACACCTCCTTGTTCGGGCGGCAGGTCTGCAAGCTTGCCGTTGAGCTCTGCGCGGAGCTTGGCAAGTGGGGCACCATTGACTTCGATCTGGAGGTAGAAATGTGGTGCCTGTGTCTTGGAAGCGACCAGTGCCTTGCCGATGCTTTTACGCATGTTAGAGACGGGAATCTCGAGCGCTTCAAGCGTCGCAGCCGGTGTAGTGGCTGGAGCACTGGCTGCAGGAGATGCGGCAACTGGTTTTGCGTTGAGCACGTCTTCCTTGAGTATACGGCCACCTGGGCCGGAGCCTTGAATGCTCGCGAGATCGATACCCTTTTCACCGGCGATCTTCTTTGCCAATGGCGAGGCTTTGATGCGTTCGCCAGTGCTTGCTGCTGGAGCTGCAACTGGTGCCGGAGCTGCGGGTACTGCAACAGGAGCTGGTGCAGCCGCGGCTGGTGCTTCAACTACTGCGGCTGGCTCAGGAGCCTCTGCAGCTGGTGCAGGAGCTGCGGAATTAGTGACTGCAGGTGCTTCTTCGCCAGCTTCACCGATCGCTGCAATTGGATCGCCGACAGCGATTTCGTCACCTTCGCCGCAATAGCGTTTGATTAGGATGCCTTCGTCGAAACATTCGACTTCCATGGTGGCTTTGTCGGTTTCAACTTCAGCGACCATGTCGCCGTTGGTGACTGGATCACCTTCGTTTTTGAGCCAGCGGACCAGCGTGCCCACCGTCATGGTGTCGCTGAGTTTGGGCATATCAATTAATGTAGCCATAGTTTATAAAGTGAGAAGTGAAGTGTTAAAAGTGTGAGTGTCAGCTTACGCCATCAACTGCTGTGCCATTGCAATGATGCGCTCTTCGTTTGGAATCTGCCAATCTTCGAGCGGCTTGGCGTAAATGGTCGGTGCATCGACCGAGGAAACACGGTGAACGGGTGCATCGAGATAGTCGAAGGCTTTGAGCTGTATCAAGTGCGAGATCTGTGCGTCCACACCGCAGTAAGGCTTATTCTCTTCGACCAGCAGCGCGCGACCAGTCTTTTTGACGGAGTTGAGTATCGTCTCTTCGTCGAGCGGACGAATAGAGCGTAGGTCCACTACTTCGACGCTGATGCCATGCTTGGCTTGCATCGTTTTGGCAGCTTCAAGTGAGAGCATAGAGCAACGACCGTGGGAAATGATAGTCATGTCGGTACCTTCTTTGAGAATGTTGGCCACGCCGAGTTCGACGATATACTCTTCTTCAGGGACTTCCCATTTTTCTCCGTAGAGCAGGGTATTCTCCATGACAAAGACGGGGTCATTGTCACGGATCGCGGCTTTCATCAGTCCCTTGGCATCGTAAGCATTCGATGGGCAGACCACCTTCAGACCTGGGTGATTGGCCACCATATATTCGATGGTGTGCGAATGCGTCGCGCCGACGTTGGTGCCGCCATTGGCAGGGCCACGGACGACGATGGGCACATTCATCAAACCGCCCGACATGTAGCGGCAGAAGGAGGCATTGTTAAAGAGTTGGTCGATTGCAACATAGCTGAACGACATGAACATCATCTCAATGACTGGGCGTATGCCGAGCATGGATGCGCCAATTGCTAGGCCAGAGAAAGCAGCCTCGGAGATCGGTGTGTCGATCACGCGCTTGTCGCCGTGTTTTGCCCACAGACCTTCGGTGACCTTGTAGGCACCGTTGTATTCGGCGACTTCTTCGCCCATGATGCAGACGTTTTCGTCGCGTTGGATCTCTTCGTCGAGTGCTTGCTTAATAGCTTCGCGGTAAGTGATAAGTGGCATTTTTTAAAAGGAGTTGGAAGTTAGAAGATAGAAGTCAGGAGTAGAATGAAGTAAATCAATTCGTAATTCCTAGTTCGTAATTCCTAATTGGTGGTCTAGTCGTTGAAGAAGTAGGTGCCCTTGAGCTGGTTGTCGGCGTCGTTGTCTACTTCCCAATAAACATCGGTTTGGATTTCTTCACGTGGCGCATAAGGGCTGTCTTCGGCGAATTTGGCTGAAGCCTCGGCCTCGTCTTTTTTCGCTTGGTCGATCTTCTTAGCGACCGCTTCCGTTAAAGTGCCGTCTGCGAGCAACTGAGATTTGATCAAGTTAATCGGATCTTTAGTGCGCTTGTAGACCTCGATTTCTTCCTTGCTGCGATACTTCTCGTGGTTAGCGTCCGCTACAGAGTGTCCGCGATAGCGGTAGGTGCGGATTTCCAGCAGAAAGGGTTTCATTTCTTCGCGGGCACGCTTCATTGCGCGGTTGGCGACTTCCCGCACTTCAAAGACGTCGTGGCCGTCGCAGACTTCCCAAGCGATGTCGAAGCCATCCGCACGGTGTGCGAGGTTCTCTCCCGCAGAGGAGCGCTTGAGACTGGTGCCCATCGAGTAACCGTTGTTTTCGATCACGAACACAACTGGAATATTCCAGAGGGAAACAAGGTTGAGCGTCTCCATGAAAGAACCTTGATTGACCGCGCCGTCGCCGAGGAAAGCCATCGCACAGCCCTTGAGGCCCTTGTATTTGAGTGCGAACGCAAGTCCGGCGCCGAGCGGTGTCTGACCCGCGACGATTCCGTGGCCGCCCCAGTAGTTCTTGTCTGGGGCGAAAAAGTGCATTGAGCCACCTTTGCCCTTCGAGCAGCCGGTGTATTTGCCATACATTTCAGCCATACACTCATTCATGGACATCCCGACTGCCAAGGCGTGACCGTGGTCGCGATAGGCAGTGATAATGTGATCATTCTCTTCCATTAGGGAAACGATACCTGAGGCAACCGCTTATTGACCAATATAGAGGTGCAGGAATCCTCCGATCTTTCCTTGATTGTAGGCGCGTAGCGAGCGTTCCTCAAAGCGTCGAATCCCTACGATCATACGGTAGAGTTCGAGCTTATCTTCTTTGGAAAGCTTCTTGTTAATCGGTGCATCCAAGAAGTTTTGAGGCTTCTTAGTCGTTGTTGCAGATTTTTTCTTGGTAGTAGCCATAATAGCGAAGCCACCGAAATTTGCATAAATCACCTAGATGACAAGTAAATTGAGGGGCTCCGATCGCAGGCCTGTGGGATCGGCTCGATTAGTAGAACCACTGATTCCAGCTTTTCAGGGTTATTTTCCGAGCAGCCGATCGCGTAATCGTCGAGAGACTGGCCGCTCGCCAAGCCAAATTTGTAAGTAATGTTGTGCAAATTCTTTGCTAGAAATGGTGATCAATTGTTCGCCGTTGATGGCAAAGGTAGTGCCGCGGCCAGCAATATAAGTCAGCGATGAGACGTCCCCAGTTTGGACGGATCGGTATGTCGCGTGTAATTGCTCTGTGGCGGCCGTGATTCGCGAAAGATCCTCGGCGCTGAGGTTTTTGGCGAGCATGTGATTTGCAGACTGCAGAATCGTTGCCTTGGAAATACTGCGCAAATAGCGGAACTCCAGGCGAAATGAGCAATTGCGCGTCAGCACTTCCTCTGCGGTAGCCCCTGCTACTGTGAATAGGGCGGCATCGTAGAGCTTGAAGAACATTTTGTAGGTCGCACGATGCTCTCCCATTTTTGGGTAACTCACTCCCTCTATTCGTGACGATTCGGCAAACACAGCAGCTCGTACGGAACTGGTTGGCAACAATGCAACGATTAACAGAAGGATTCCTCGACACATAACTACATCTTTGGTTTGGGTACAATGGTGGAGATTCCGCCATCGATGGTAAATACTTGGCCCGTTACAAACTGAGCGTTGGCAGAGAGTAGCCACTCGGCGAGACTCGCAATGTCCTGTGGGCGAGCAATGTCACCGAGTGGGTGCATCCGTTTTGATATTTCCAACATTTTTGGGTTACTGGTCATCGGACCCGCGAGCGGC
>JABJQI010000236.1 GCA_018663485.1 Opitutia bacterium | reverse complement strand
GAATGCTATCTGGCGAATTAAGCCACGATTCATCTCAAGAAATATAACATACTAATATAGGGGAAAACTACACATGATTAAATCACTCAATAAATTTTCAAAGCTGCTCGCTTGTAGCGCGCTCGCGACCGCATCGTTTGGGATCGCGCAGGCGGCAGACGACACCGTTAAAGTCGGCGTGCTCCACTCTCTTAGTGGTACCATGGCGATCTCTGAGACGTCGCTGCGTGATGTACTTCTTTTCACGTTCGATGAAATTAATGCGAATGGTGGTGTGCTCGGTAAGCAGATCGAGGCAGTCGTCGCAGACGGTGCATCGGACTGGCCAGTCTTTGCCGAAAAAGCAGAACAGCTGCTGGCTAAAGATAAAGTTGCCGCGACTTTTGGTTGCTGGACTTCAGTGAGCCGCAAGTTCGCATTGCCAGTCTACGAGAAGTATAACGGTCTGCTCTTTTACCCGGTCCAATACGAGGGTGAGGAAGAGTCTCCAAATATTATCTACACAGCTGAAGCAGTTGGCCAGCAGGCGATCCCTGCTGTGGACTACTTGCTCGCTGAAGGTTACAAGAAGTTCTACCTGATCGGCACGGACTATGTATATCCGCAGACCACTAACATTGTCCTGTTCGAATACTTACTCTCCAAAGGTATTCCCGTAGAAAATATCGGCGGTGGCATTCGCTACGAAGGTGATGTTGCAGTCTCTGCAGGTAACTACACTCCATTTGGTCACACTGACTTCCAGCAAATCGTTGCCGAGATCAAGGACTTCTCCGCTTCCGGTGAAGCTTGTGTAATTAACACAATTAACGGTGATGCCAACGTTCCTTTCTTTAAAGAGATCGCAGCATCTGGCATTACTTCGGATGATTGCCCAATCGTTTCGTTCTCTCTTTCTGAGGATGAGTTCCGCGGTCTGCCGACCAAGGACTTGGTTGGTCACCTCGGATGCTGGACATACTTTATGTCGATCGACTCTGCTGCGAATGACAAGTTCAAGGCAGACTTCCAAACTTGGTTGGCAACGAAAGCTCCAGACGCCGTCCAAAAAGAAGGCCGTGTGACATGCTCACCAATGGTCCTTTCGTATGACGGTGTATATCTCTGGAAGGCGGCGGTTGAAAAGGCCGGCACATTCGAGACATCAGCTGTCATCAAGGCACTTGAAGGTGGGATCTCGTTTGAAGGTCCTGGTGGCACAGTGACTAGCCAGGAGAATCATCACGTAACCAAGACTGTTTACATCGGTGAGACGCTTGAGGATGGGCAGTTCGAAATTCTCGAAGTGATTCCTGATGTGTATGGTGAGCCATGGCTCAAAGGCACTTTTAAATAACTTTTCATAGACAGTCGTTTTGTTTGGCGGGGCTAGCGAGATCTTTGATCTCACTAGCCCTTAGCTTTTGGTCTAAACCCCTCCGTTGGCATGAGAAGTGCTAACATTTTCATTTTTATGATTTCTGTAGCTAAGTCTGTTTTAATGAGTCCATTTCGGGCGGTGGTTTTACTGCTGCTGTTTGGATTATGTTGTTCGGTGTCCTTCGGCGCGTCTGAGCGTAATGCCCGTGAGGTATTTTCTGAGCTGATACTTGCAGAGAAATTAGATCAGCAAGTCCTGTTGCAGGAGCTTTCTAACTATGGTGATCCAGCAATCGCCAGCATCTATGAGGCGTGGCGAACGGGTGGTATCTTTACTTTAACTGACGGCGATGCGGTTCGGTTGCTGCAATTTACGGATGAGCAGTGGTCGCTCGTTGTAACAGGTGAACCGGTGACACTCTCTGAGGTCGAAGTCGAAGTCGCAGAGAAGACTCGTGCATCGCGTTCCGTGCGTAAGCAGATGAAGGGTCTATTGGATACGCTGGGGCTTAAGGCCGATGATCCAAATGTGCGTATTAATTCCGCGATCAAGATGGGTCGTAGTCTCAAGCCAGAGTTTGTTCCGGCTTTAGAGGCACGGCTGGAAGTCGAGGCTGCGGATGAGGTGCGCGCTGCAATTCGAGAAGCGCTCGCGATCAGTCTCTTGGAGAATGGCGATGCGGCGCAGAAGTTGGCATCGGTTGAGGAGCTAGCAGAGTTAAAATCGGTCGCTTCGCGTGGCTTCATTGAGAAGGTGTTAGAGGCAGAATTGACTGCCGGACGTGCAGGAAGTCGGCTGGCGATGGCATCCTCGACCACGCTGCGAACGATCGCAGAGCATATGAATTTAATGGAGTTTCTCAGTAGCTTTTTTCGGGGATTCAGCACGGGGTCGGTACTGTTAATCGTGTCCTTTGGTTTGGCGATTACCTTCGGTTTGATGGGCATCATCAATATGGCGCATGGTGAGTTCGTTGCGATCGGTGGCTATACCACTTACATGGTGCAGACCTTTTTCATTAATACATGGGGGCTCAGTAGTGAGGCTTTCGGGTGGTACTTTGTGATCTCGTTGCCACTCAGCTTTCTCGTCGCGGCAGGATTTGGTTTGGTTTTAGAGAAATCAATTATTCGTTTTCTCTACCGACGTCCCTTAGAGTCACTGCTGTGCACGTGGGGGATTTCGATGGTCATGCAACAGTGCTTCCGGTTGATTTTTGGCGCGGCTAATGTGCAGGTGAATAATCCGACATGGCTAATGGGCAACCTCAGCTTTGGTGGATTTAATATGAGCTACACGCGCTTGTTCATCATGTTCATCGCGCTAGTAGTCGTGCTGTTGACTTGGTTACTACTACGTAAGACAAACCTCGGCTTACACATCCGAGCGGTGATGCAAAATCGCGGCATGGCGAGCAGTCTCGGCATACCAGTGGCTCGTGTGAACTCGATGACCTTTGCGCTCGGTTGCGGCCTGGCGGCGTTGGGAGGTTCAGTGCTGTCGCAGATTGGTAATGTGGGGCCGCTGATGGGGCAGCAGTATATAGTCGATAGTTTTATGGTTGTAGTCATTGGCAGTGTCGGGAACTTGCTCGGAGCGGGCCTCTCCGCGATGGGCATTGGTCTGGTGGATCAATTGCTGCAGCCGGCACTCGGTCCGGTGATGGGTAAGATTACAGTCTTCTTTGTAATTATCCTATTTTTGCAGTGGCGCCCTGGTGGATTATTCCCCGCACGCTCACGTAGCTTGGACGATTAAATTCAAAAACGTTTATACTATGCTTTCTACTGAAACTAAGAAAGAGGCTGGCATCTTTTGTCTGGTTGCCGCGCTCCTCATGTTACTCCCCGGCTTAAATGCATGGGGTCCCGAATCGGGTTTGCTCTCGGTAAGCTCCTTCCAAGTCTCGCTGTGGGGTAAATATCTGACTTACGCCATTCTCGCGATGAGTCTCAATTTACTCTGGGGGTATACCGGCTTGCTCTGCCTCTGCCAGAGTCTGTTTTTCGCTCTGGGCGGTTATGCGATCGGCATGTATCTGATGCTCGCGATCGGGGATGCAAGTGCGGCAGAACGTGTCTTGCCCGACTTCATGGTTTTCATGGGCTATCAAGATCTGCCGACTCACTGGCAGCCATTTGATAGTTTTTGGTTTGCGTCAGGTGCGGTGCTCTGGGTGCCGGGCTTGGTCGCATTGATCTTCGGCATACTTGCGTTTCGTTCCCGCATCAAAGGTGTATATTTCTCAATTTTAACCCAGGCGCTCACTTACGCCGTGTGCCTATTGTTCTTTCGCAATGACTTTACCTTTGGCGGTAACAACGGATTTACTGACTTTAAGGAAATCCTCGGACATAGCATCAACGGTCCGTCGACCACGCGCTGGTTATATATCGGTTCGGCACTGTTGTTGCTGTTCACTTATTTGATCACTTCTGGCTTGCTCGCATCGAAGCTAGGCAAGGTGCAGCAGGCGATTCGCGATTCTGAAAATCGTGTGCTCTTCTCAGGGTATTCAACGACGAGTTTCAAACTAGTCATCTTCACCCTGTCTGCAATGATCGCAGGTGCGGCAGGTGCGTTGTATGTGCCGCAGGTCGGTGGTATCAATCCGAGTCTGATGGAAACCGGTAAGTCGCTCGAAGTCGTGGTGTGGGTCGCCGTCGGTGGACGAGGAACCAAGTGGGGTCCCGTGATCGGTGCGATTTTGGTGAATCTGTTTAAGAGTTATACCACGCAGGCCTTCCCTGATTACTGGTTAATCATGATGGGCGGTATGTTTGTCTTTGTGGTGCTGGTGATGCCCAACGGTATCGTCGGTGTTTACCAGCAGGTCAAAGCGAGTATGGCCCAAAAACGTTCACTTCAAACTGCGGAGGCTTAATTGTGATGTCGAATCCTCAACATAATCCACTTTACCGGGATACCCCGCTGATCTTGTCGGTTTCCGGTGTGAGTAAATCCTTTGATGGCTTTAAGGCGATCAACGACTTGAACTTCTATCTCGAAGAGGGCGAACTGCGCACAGTGATTGGGCCGAATGGCGCGGGCAAGAGCACCTTTATGGATATCATTACGGGGCGCACGCGTCCCGATCTAGGCACGGTGACACTGCATGACAATGACGGTCACGACATGGACCTGACCAAGTTGCGCGAGTATGAGATCAACCGCCTCGGCATTGGTCGTAAATTCCAGACCCCGAGTGTGTATAAATCGCATACGGTGTATGATAATTTGGTGCTTTCGCTGAACCGTCCGCGTGGCGTGTTTAAGGCTCTATTTTATAAAGAAACTGCGTCGGATCGTGAGCGTATTATGGAGGTGTTGAAAACAGTCCGCCTAGAGTCGCGAGTCAAAGATTTGGCCGGTAGCCTGTCGCACGGCCAGAAGCAGTGGCTCGAAATCGGCATGCTGCTCGCGCAAGATCCGCGTATTCTACTGATTGACGAACCAGCTGCGGGCATGAGTGACGAAGAGACTGAGCGCACCGGTGAGTTGCTGCTGAGCCTCGAAAAGAAGCACAGCTTGATTGTGATTGAGCACGACATGGAATTTATCCGACAGATCGCGCGTAAGGTCACCGTTCTGCACCAAGGCCATGTCTTGAAAGACGGCACCTTTGAGAAAGTGAAGTCTGATCCTCAAGTCATCGAAGTCTACCTCGGCCGCCAAGGTAAGAAGAGTGAAACCAAATAAACACACCGACACGCTATGATTTCTGAATCTTCTACTTCCGTCACAGAGCCGCGGTTGTCCGTTAAGGACCTCAAGGCGAGCTATGATGAATCTATCATTCTGCGGGGCATTGACATGATCGTGAAGCCAAACTCAGTCGTTGCGCTCTTGGGGCGTAATGGTGTGGGTAAAACCTCGCTACTGCGGAGCATTATGGGGCAAATGCCCAAGACTGAGGGCAGCATTACTTTTGAGGGTCAATCGATCGAGTCGCTGCGCTCCGATCAACGCGCGCGGATGGGGCTCGGCTACGTGCCACAGGGGCGCGACATTTTTCCGAATCTGACGGTTCAAGAAAACCTCGAAGTGAGTATGAGCATTTCTGGGGCGGCGGGGCGCGATCGTCTCGACGAGGTATATGAGCTGTTTCCAGTGGTCAAAGACATGCTGGCGCGTAAAGGCGGTGTGCTATCTGGTGGTCAGCAGCAGCAATTGGCGATTGGTCGTGCGATTTTGACTAATCCGAAGCTGCTGATTCTCGATGAGCCGACTGAGGGCATTCAGCCCTCAATTATCGACCAGATTGAGGATGCGATCCACATGCTCAAGAAACGCGGCAATCTGAGTATAATCTTGGTTGAGCAATATTTGGATTTTGCTAAAGCTGCCAGTGATGAATTTTATATCCTAGATCGTGGCAGCGTGGTTCTGTCCGGCGAGTCCGAACAACTGACGTCCGCAGTCATTGATAAGCACCTCACAGTTTAATCTTTATTTCTAAATGCATCTAACACCTCGCGAACAAGATAAGCTCATGATCGTCGTGGCGGCTGATTTGGCACGCCGCAGACAAGACCGTGGCTTGAAGCTGAACTATCCTGAGTCGATTGCCTTGATCACTTATGAAATACTCGAAGGGATTCGCGATGGTCAGACCGTAGCGGATTTGATGAGTTTTGGCACCACGATTCTGAAGCGCGACGACGTGATGGCAGGCGTGCCAGAAATGATCCATGAAGTTCAAGTAGAGGGTACCTTTCCCGATGGCACCAAACTAGTCACTGTTCACAATCCGATCCGATGATACCTGGCGAATACAAATACTCCGATCCTGATGCATTGCTCGCAGGGAATCTTGGCTTAGAGACGATTATCGTGAAGGTGGCGAACCAGGGTGATCGCCCGGTGCAGATCGGTAGCCATTTTCACTTCTACGAGATCAATGAGTTGCTCGAATTTGATCGTGAAGCGACCAAAGGGTTTCGTCTGAACATCGCAGCGGGCACTGCCGTTCGCTTTGAACCAGGCGATGTTCGCGAAGTCGAGCTGGTGGCGCTCGCCGGAGAGCGCCGTGTTTACGGCTTGAACAACAAAGTCGACGCGACGCTCGGTGACACGACCTCAATCAAGTCTCCCGCCTCAGGTCTCTCGCCTCAGTCTTCAAGTCTCCAGTTTACCCGCCGTCAATATGCCGAGATGTTTGGTCCGACCGTCGGCGACCAAGTGCGCCTCGCTGACACTGAGCTGTATATTGAAATTGAAAAAGACCTGATCGCTGAGGGTGGTGGTTATGGCAATGAAGTGAAGTTTGGCGGTGGCAAAGTGATCCGCGATGGCATGGGCCAATCGCCGCTGGCACTCGATGCCGACTGCCTCGATTTGATTTTAACCAATGCCACCATTGTCGATCCGATCCTCGGCATCATCAAAGCCGACATCGGCGTCAAGGATGGCCGTATCGCTGGTATCGGACACGGCGGCAATCCTTTGATTCAATCGGGCGTCAGCGAAAAAATGGTGATCGGTGCCGGCACTGAAGTGATCGCGGCCGAGGGGCACATCGTGACGGCTGGTGGTTTCGATTCACACATTCATTTTATTTGTCCGCAGCAAATTAACGAAGCGCTCACCAGCGGAGTGACGACTATGTTTGGTGGCGGCACAGGCCCTGCGACGGGCACCAATGCGACAACCTGTACGCCGGGCGCTTGGAATATTCACAAGATGCTCGAAGCGGCGGAAGCGTTTCCGATGAATCTCGGCTTCATGGGTAAGGGCAACGCGTCCAACCACGACGCATTGCGCGAGCAAGTCTCTGCGGGTGCGATGGGCTTGAAGCTGCACGAAGACTGGGGCACGACTCCGAGCACGATCGATCACTGCTTGACCGTGGCAGATGAGCTGGATGTGCAGGTGGCGATTCATACCGATACGCTGAATGAGTCTGGCTTTGTTGAAACGACGATTGGTGCGTTCAAGGATCGCGTGATCCATACCTTCCACTCGGAAGGCGCAGGCGGCGGGCATGCACCTGATATTTTAAAAGTATGTGGCCTGCCAAACGTGCTGCCGTCTTCAACCAATCCGACGCGCCCTTACACGGTCAACACGATCGATGAGCATTTAGATATGTTGATGGTCTGCCATCACTTGGATTCAAAGATCCCAGAGGATGTAGCCTTTGCGGAGTCGCGTATTCGTCCCCAGACGATCGCGGCTGAAGACATCTTACACGACCGTGGCGCGATCTCGATTATGTCGAGCGATAGTCAAGCCATGGGGCGCGTCGGCGAAGTGCTGATTCGCACCTGGCAGACCGCGGACAAAATGAAACAGCAGTTTGGCAAGCTCGAATCCGAGACGCATACCGCAGCAGATAATTTTCGCGTGCTGCGTTACATCGCGAAATATACGATTAACCCTGCAATCGCCTGTGGCTGTGCGTCGGATGTCGGTAGCCTTGAGCTTGGTAAGCTCGCAGATATGGTACTGTTCAAGCCGGCGTTTTTCGGCGTGAAGCCTGAGCTCGTGTTAAAAGGTGGCTTGATCGCGACTGCAAATATGGGTGATCCGAATGCCTCGATTCCAACGCCGCAGCCGATGTACTACCGTCCCCAGTTCGCTGCCTTTGGTAAGGCCGTTTCGACGACTTCGATTACCTTTGTGAGCCAAGCGGCAATTGATGCAGGCATTGCTGAAAAACTAGACTTGAAGAAGCAGATTCGTCCTGTTTCGAATACACGCACGATTTCAAAGCACGACATGGTGCTGAATGATTATTTGCCAGACATCGAAATTGATCCAGAGACTTACACGGTAACCGCCGATGGCGAAGTGCTCACTTGCGAGCCTGCGGTAAAGCTGCCAATGGCACAGCGCTATTTCTTATTTTAAAAAATGGAACTTATTACCAAAGCACTCGCTCATGCACATGCTGGCCGCGCAGCCATTACCGTATCAGTTGATCGGCATAAGTTGGCGCGTCGTCGTTGGCGGGGTGTAGCTGCCGATGGCACCGACTTTGGGTTTGATCTAAATGAGTCGCTTAATCACGGCGACTGTATTTACGAAACGGATACGAAGTCCTATGTGATCGAACAGACTGCTGAGGACTGCTTTTTGATCGCACTGAAAGGAGCGCAACAGGCAGCCTGGATCGGCTGGATGGTTGGCAACTTACATTTTAAGGCCTCCTTCAGTGATGAGGGTGTGCTGGTGCAGGATGATCTTGCGGTCGAGCAGATGTTGGATCGCGAGCACATACATTATAACCGCGTGCAGCGCGTGTTCCAACCTGCTAAGCAAGGTGGGCACTCGCATGACCATGATCATGGGGACTCGCATTCGCACGGTGACGATCATGGGCATAGTCACTCTCATTAGTATGTGGTCGTCGGATTTATTTTGGAGGGCAATGCTCCGTCATTGCCGCTGGCAAGCAGTGTGGAAACGACGGAGCGTTTCATTCCACTAGGCTGATGAAGTATTTTTCAAACGCGCTTGAT